>JAACFD010000074.1 GCA_009937555.1 Chlamydiales bacterium
AGTTATTTTAGGGAGCCTAAAAGGCCTTGGAGAATAGCGCCCTGGAATTTTGTACCTAGTACTTACATGGCTTTTTCGTTCTTTTAAAGATAAGAGAAAAGGCTGCAAAGCAGTTTTAAATAAGCTTAGAGCTAAATGTTGAGATGCTGTTATGCCTTTAGGGGAGGGTAGTAGTTTTAGGCTTTCTTCTATTTTACAGCTGATAAGTTCCAACTTTCTTAACTGAAATAGCTCTTCTTTACCCTGAGGTTCAAAGCTAATAAAAATAGCTCCTCTTAGCTGGTTAATAAGAGATTGTAGCCTACCTGCTGTTAAAGCACTTCCCTTTAGTTCTTCTAAAATTTGGCGAGTTTTTCTCTGGTAAACTAACAAACTACTAGTGACACTAGTTACTGCTGCTGACTCCGACATTCCTTCCTCCTTGTTTCATCTAGGGGCTGTAAATGATACTAGCCCCTACGTGAGCCTTAATAATTTAAACCAAGAAAGTGGTCAACAGGTTTTTGCTTTAAGCTAGTGTAAATTTATCTCAATATACTTAAAAGTTAACGATCACTAGGGTGGTGATCATGCCCGTCATAGATAGGTACATCTTTTAATACAAAGGGATCTACCCCATATAGACAAGCGATATTAACAGCATATTGCAAAGGGTTAGAGCGGCGTTTGTGGTGAGTATAGATACCACAATTAGAGCAGAAGTAGTGCTCAGCTGCTTTAGTATTAAACTGGTAGCAAGATAAACAATCTTGCCCTTGTAATAGGCGAAATTCATTTAAAGCTACTGACGCGACAATAGCCCCGCGACGCCTACACATAGAGCAGTTGCAGCGTCTAGGGTCTTGAAGGCCATTTGGAAGTAGTAGTTCAAATTTAACAGTCCCGCAGTGGCAGGCTCCAGGGTGAAGAGGCTGGACATAAATTTTTTTGACTAAAGGTTTATTACTTAGCGTGTATCTAATAGGCATGGTTTTTCTTTGAGTTTGGTGGCAGAATTACTATGCAAGCCAAATAGCTGTGGCAGTTGCATATGCTTTGCAGTGGCTCAAAGATATTAAAAAGATGCCTTCAGTGTCTAGTTTTTTCTGAGCTGAAGGAGATAGGGATACAACAGGTTGTCCTTTTTTAGTATGGCTTATCTCAATATCAAGCCAAGATAGCTTGTCATTGATTCCTTCTCCCATTGCCTTTGCAACAGCTTCTTTAGCACAAAAACGTGCAGCAAAAGGCCTTTCTGGTTCAGAGAATTGCATGCAATAGCGCTGCTCTTGAGTCGTAAAAACGGTATTCACAAAAGCTGTTTGCTTATCGAGGGCTTTTTTTATGCGCTCAATTTCTATAATGTCTGTACCAATGCCAAGAGTCACAGCTTAGTGATTTTTATTTTTAGGGTTTTGAGACTTTTTTATTTGATGAGATGGAGAAGGAGCTTTTCGCTCTTGGTTAGATTGACGAGTGTTTTCAGGTCTTGCAACCAGAACTTTTTCTCTTTCATCTTCGCTGCTTTCTTCTTCTTTATTGCTCTGTCCATGAGTATAAGGAGAGGTTTGCTTACTAACTGTTTGGGTAAAGTCTTCACATAGGTTGCAAAAAACCATTCTTCCAGAGGAGGTGTGTTTTACAGATAAGACCCTAGCTTCAACAATATCACCTATAAACTCTCCACCACCATTAACCACTACCATTGTACCATCTTCTAAGTAGCCAACTCCTTGAAGAGCCTCTTTGCCTGTACGTTGAATCTTGATTTTGATAAATTCTCCAGCCTGCATAATAGGCTTTAGAGCATTAGACAGTGAATTAATATTAACAATCTTAATGTCTTCGTGAGAAGAGGATTGAATTTGAGAAATATCGGCTGTTAATATGTGAGCATCTAGCTTTCTTGCTAGTTTTACTAGTTGGCTTTCTATACTCTCTCTCTCATCAAAAGGGGTATTATTAACTTGTAGATCTAAGCTCTTGTTATTCTCTAGCTTTTTTGCTGTCTCAATAGCTTGCTTAGCTTTTGCTTTTGTTTGCTCATCACCATCTTCAGCTTTGTTACTTAGATTTTTAAGCACCTCAGTAGAAAGCACTAGTTTTTGGTCTAAAAGGCCAGATGAACATAGGTCAATAACTCTAGGATCACTTAAAATAGAAGGGTCTAAAAGTACTTTTTTGTTTTTTATTGATTGCTCAGCCATATGTACAAAAGGAATGCTTAAATGAAGGTTTTCAGAGGCTCTTAGAGTTAAGCTTACTCCAAGATACAATGAAAATAAATATAAGCTAGAGGTAATCAAGTCACTTTCAATTTTTACTATTTGTAGATCTAGTGCTGAAGTCATAGCTGTGAAAGTATGAGTCAGACCTAAGGCAAAAAGATAACCAAAAAATAAGCCAATACTGACAGTGTTAAAGTGCTGTAGTGAGAATTTAGAGAAAAACCAGTCCGCCACAAAGGCAAAGGCAATAAAAGCCATAGAGAGCGCCGTACCAGAGGCTATTGTACTGAGGCCAAATACCGTCAATTCCTGTTCTTGTGTGTAGGTCAGCATAAATACTAATGTTATTAATACAAAGACGGCCTTACTCATAGCGGATGAAGGAGTCATATTTTCATACCTCTGGTAATTAAGGATTAAATTTTTACTTCACTAAAAATTTACTTTTTAATTTATCGTTGAGTTTTTTCCAAGATAAAACGTGCTAAGGATATTGATAAGTTTTATTATTGCTATTGTTAGGAAATGAAGGATTTAGGACGCTTTTATGATTAATATTGAAATATTGACTGTGGGTAAGAATAAAGAAGCCTGGCTAAATGAAGCGATATCTATTTATATTAAAAGACTTAAAGCAAAAGTTAAACTCGAAATAAAACTCTATAACAGTACTGAAGAGTTGGAGAAGCAGCTAAGTCAGAAAAGAGGCTTAATTGTTTTAGATGAAACGGGAAAATCGTATACTAGTGAGAAGTTTAGTGAATTCATCTTCAAGGAATTAGAGAAGCAGGGGGCTCGTTTATCTTTTGTAATTGGGGGAGCTGAAGGCTTTTCACAAGGCTTTAAGGATAAAAGTCTTTTAATTAGTTTGTCTAGAATGACCTTTACCCATCAAATGGCGCGGCTTTTTTTAGCAGAGCAAATCTATAGAGCTTTTGAAATAGAGCGAAATAGCCCTTACCATAAGTAAGTACTATTTCGCTAAGAACCAAACAACATTAAATTATTTAAGAGACTGCTTTAAGCTTTTCTTCTGCTTGTAAAGAAGCTTGAGCTTTACCTGTAGGTTTACATAGGTTAAGAAATAAAACTCCTCTATTTTTAGGGTCTTGTTTAATCAAAAATCCCATATCTTCCGTTTTCCAATTCAGTAGAGCGTTCTTCAGCTTTTGTCCACTTCTGAATCCTACGATAAGTTGAAGTGATTGTTTCATAAATTGAGCACTACTATTTTTTACTAAATCTGCAGAGCAAGAACCATTACACACTTCGTTCTCATGGAAATCAAGACTTTTACGTCTATTTAAAGGGTTTTTTACTATTTGTAGCTTTAGCTGTGACGTAGGGCTATCAAATAATTCAAACAAACGGTCTAGATTACCCTTTGCTAGGTATTGCTTTGCTAAAGGATTGTAGACCTCCTTTGAATCATTGCCTCCAGCTTTTTCAGCTTGCATTAGGTACTTTTCTGCTTGTTTGAAGTTATTGTATTTTGCATAAGCATCTACGATAATACAAAAAACAGTAGAGTCTATTTTTAAGCCCTTTTTCTCTAAATCTTTTAGAGTTACTTCAAAACGATCCATCATACCTTCATCGGCATAAGCTTTAAGCATGATCCCATAACTCCCAATATCAGGGCTAATATTCCATTTATCTTGAATTTCTTTCCAAGTGGCTTCAAGTTCTTTTAACATACCGCTCATAGCAAAAGCGTGTAGACGAATATTGTAGCTAAATAAGTTTGGTTTAATTCCAGCATTTTTTGCTTCTAGCAAAGTTCTTTTCACTAGCTGAGGATTTTGACACCTTGCATATGCTGTGATAAGAGCATTAAAAACCTTTACACCTAACTCAGTGCCACTATCTTTTAACTGTTGATAGACTTTTTCAACCAGGTCTACTTTACCATATTTTCCGTATGCTGAAATGAGAGAGAGGTAGCTTTCTTTTTTGCTTTTAAGATCAGACTTATCAAGGTGATTATGAATTTTGATAAGAAATTTAGGGTCTGTTTCTTTAGTAAGAAACTTAATTACTAGACTAAAAGAAGTGTCGTCAAAAGTAGCTTTGTTGGCTACCATTCTTCTATAGGCACGTTTACCCATATCTAACTTTTTACACCTATCACACGTTCTAAGAAGAGCATTATACATTTCTGTTGTAGGGCTTATCTTCTGTTTTATCATTGCCTGCAGAGCAGCTTCTATTTTATCTGGGTCTTTGTTTTTTTCAGCTTCTTGGATGCTTTGAGCAAAACTAGTTTTAAGCTTTTCAAGCTGGCTGGCATCCATTTGACTAAGCGTAGTAGTCTCAGCTTTTTTATTAGTATGTTCCTGCTTGAAAGTTTTTGAAGCTATACTACTAGCTGTTTGAGCAGAAGGTTTGTAAAAACTCTCTGCTGTTGAACTAGAAGCAGCTGCTTTAGGCTTTGAAGCTTCTTTTGTTGTAACGAGTTTATTGACAACCCCAGGAGTAAAGACTATAGCAGATGGGCTTAGCTTAGAAGCCTTATTTGCATCTGGACTTGGGGTTGATCGTGATGATTCAGACTCTGTACTTTGTGTTTCTTTTGTTGTCGCGGGGCTAATTGATCTAGAGCTTAAGTTTAGCGGTGATTTTAATCTTTCTTCACTGGTATTGAAATGGTTAGAGCTCACTTCATATGCCCTAAAACTTATACTAGGGTATTGGGAGTTAGGGTTACAATTCGCTTCTGGTAAGTCATACGGATCGTCATAGTCGGGGACCCAGCTATTACTAGCAAGACTATGAGTAGCTCCACAGTAATCATTAGTAGTTGTTGGGTACATAGACATTGGTTCATATGTGGGCAAAAGTGTGGGAAATGTGTGCGGGTCTTGCCCATTTCTATATGAGGGAAGAGGTCTATTAGGTGTGTGGAGGTTTTCTCCATTTGTATAGTTGCAGCGAGTGTACTTTCTCCCTCCATAGTACCCTCTACCATCATAAGAGCTTGTCAAGGCTCCTGGAAGAGTAGTATACTCAAGGTTGCTTGCTTGCTTTCCATCATTGCTAGGGTAGCCGTTGTTATAGGGGGTATAAAACCCTTGATCAGCACTAGGTGCAAAATTATAATCTGACATTTTATCTCTCCTCTTGTCTAAGATAATTTTTTTTTTTTAATAAAAACAGCCAAGATTATAAAATTAAAATTTAAATATACTATTAAGAATAAGGTATTTATGAAATATACTATTGAAATAGTAGAAAAATAGCCCTGACAGGAGGGCTATTTTGTGAGCTAAGTCTGTTTATTGAAAAGGGCTAGAGACGCTCAGCCTGGGAGCTCGCAAATTGTTCAGTATTTTCTCCTGAAAATCCTGAATGACTGGGCTCGATATCTTTAATTTGTTGCACTAAGTTGGCCATTTCAATAGCCTGCATCGCGGCTTCACTACCCTTATTTCCTTGCTGAAGACCAGAATGTTCAATAGCCTGTTGCGAGCTTTGAACACTTAATAGACCATTAATAATAGGAAGTTCACTATCAAAAGAAGCCTTGGTAAGGCTTTGGTGAAAGCTTTGACAAAGCTGAGAACTATCTGTTTGTTCATCTAATAACAAGCAGCCAAGGCAAATAATAGCATCATAGCGTTTTGATTTAGCCAATACCTTTGCTAGTAGTGGCATATCTGCATTAGTAGGAGCGTAGGCAATATCTAGGTTTTCATCTAGAGCTTCGTGTTTACGAAGGGTACGTACCGCACCTTCTAAAAGTTTAGAAGAGATACGTTCATTATGTTGAGAAACCACAACAGCAAATTTTAGAGATGCAGCGTTGAGTGTTGCTTGGATCTTCATCATGCTTAACTCCTAGTGTTATAAAAAGCTAAAGAATTTAGGTATGCCTACTTAGCTTTTTTTTGTCAGTAAAACAATCAGAAATTAGTTTAGCAGATGTAAAAGCAAGCCAGCTAATATAGGGCGGTTTTCGACAGCTCCTTCACTTAAGCCATCAAGTAAAAGATCTAGAGCTAAGTCAGAATAAGTACTCGAAATAGCAAAGTAGGCATCAATAAGAAACTGAGATTTTTGTTCTGGAGAAAGTTGAAAAGGATAGTTTTGCCTTTCATCCCAGTCAGGTAGATCTTTGAGTCTCATAATAGGGTGCTTTTGGTTATCCCTTACCCACTGAACAACATGATCTAGCTCTTCTTTATTAGCTGTTTTTTGAAATAAAGCTAAGTGACAGTAAATTCTTAATAGGGGAGCTCCAGGTGTATTGGTATGCTTTTGAAGTATCTCAAGAGCTTTAGGAGAAGAGTCTGCTTGAAGAAGTCCTACAATATGAGGGATCCACTCGCTTTTCTGTTTAGTTAAGAGTTTATCGCAAAGCCAAAAAAAAGCAGAACTTGGCAGTTTTTGAGCTTTATAAAAAAGCTCTAATTTATGCTGGAGGCTTTGCTGAATAAGCCACTGGCTATGGGCTTTATCTACCCGACCGATAGACTGCAGCCGCCACTCTTTAAGCGTTTCTCCTGGTGAAAGATACGCTTTCAAGGCTTGTTCATCGCTCGGTAAAAGCAGGAGTTCTAGTAGTGCTGAAAGGCAGTCAGGATCCTTTAGCTCTAAAAGAGCTATTGCAGCATTGTAGCGAATAGTGGGGTCATTATGGTAGGTCATTTGTTTGAGAAATTTTTTACTCTCTCTTTCATCACTTAACAAATGGTAAGCAAATAAATTTCCTTTTTTAGCATGCTGCAGAAGCTCTTGCCGAGGTTCATATTCTTTAAGGTTTACAAGAGCGTTTAAGGCAGCAAGCTGTACTGATCGGTGAGGCTTTTTAGCTAAGCTGAAAAGAGGAGCCGTTGCATGATCTGGTGAAATTTTACCCAAAGCATAAGCAGATGCCTCTTGTGTTAGGGGAGAGGGGTGTTTAGAAAGAGTTAGTAGCTCATCATAAAAACTTAGTTCCTTCATATCGGCAATAGCTTTAATAGCCTCTGAACGATTCTTCTCATCACTATGGTTTAGTAGCTGAAGAGTGAACTTTTTAGCGCGGGGAGTCTTTAGTAAAATAAATGCTTTAGCAAAAAGAAAGTGCAACTCTTGGGGAGATTTATAAAATAAAGCTTCCAGTTGTTGAAAAGCTGTAGGGTCTTGGTTAGCAGCAAGGCGGTAAGCTGCCTCTATACGTAAAAAGGGATAGGGAGAACCTAACAGCTCTTTAATCACTAAATGTTTACTATCCTCTTGCAGGTGGTCTAGATAATTTAAAACAGCTAGCTGCAACCTTGGGTCTAAATGGGGGATGCGCCCAGTCATTTCATGTATAGTCTGCGGATCTAAAGATAAAAAAGCTCCATAAAAACCTTGGGCATTATCATGAAAATTTCTGGATAGCATTTTAGAAACAAGAATTTTTTGGCATAGTTTAGTAAGTAGCTGTTTCTTTTCTGTAAATAACAGTTCCTCTGACGAGCGCACATAGCGTAAAATGTCATCTACTTTTCCCTGTTGGATAAGTAATGACTTTGAGGCTGTGTTAAAGTCTCTATCCTGTTTTTTAGCGCTGAAGGGGTGAAGGTGCTGGCGAATTTCTGGGCTTTCATCTGTGGATATATTTTTTTGGCAAGCGCTAAAGGCTAGTGAGGCTACAAGTATAGCTATACGGACCATAACGAAAGCTTTCCCTTGTTTAATGCTTTTTCTAAAGCTGCTAAAGGTAGCCCCATAACGTTATAAAAACAGCCATCAATTTTTTTGACTATCATAGCACCAGGAAGTTGTATCATGTATGCTCCGGCTTTATCGAGACAGTTAAAAGTATTGGTGTAATACTCAATTTGTTTAGAGCTTAATGAATGAAACTGAACACGGCTTTTTTCACAGTAGGTGTAAAATGATTTTCCATTAAAGCAAGTTATCGCAGAATACACATGATGCCATTTACCTGATAGAGTAGTCAAAAAGTCAATGGCTTGCTTATTATCTAGAGGCTTAGGGAATACCCGACCTCGATAATAAACTGTGGTATCAGAAGTGATAAAAAAGCCTTTTGGGAATATCTTTTTTAAAGACTTTGCTTTTCCAAGAGCAATTTCTTTAACATATTTTTCAGGGCAGCCCTTGAACACCACAGACTCTTCATCAAAGTCTGGAGAGTGACACTTAAATGGAAGTTTAAAGCTGCTGAGAATTTCTTTTCGTCTTGGTGAAGATGAGCCAAGAATTAGGGAATGAGTAGTCATAGTAGTCTAGTTTTTAAGAAATGAAAATTTGAGAGAATAAACAAAGTTGTAAAGGACGGACCTTTGATTGAGGTAAATAACTGTGAAGCTTCTTAAAAAAGAAGCCCTCAGCTTTTTTTACTTCATCTACAGAAGGCTCAGGAGAGCTTAAAAAAAGGCCTAGGTAGGCTTTTTTTTCATAGTGAATAAGTTGAAGTTCATCTTCACTATTTTTTTTAAAAGTGCTAACTGATTTCCACTCAGCACTTTCAGAGAGTTGCATCTGGATATCTTTACTTAGATATATGCCCATA
>JAACFD010000075.1 GCA_009937555.1 Chlamydiales bacterium
TCAAGGAAATAGCAATTGCAGAAATAGAAAAATTGATTTAAACTTCGACTTAAAACTGAAAAACTTACACAAGATATTTTTGCTTTATAAAAGCTAAAAAAAAAATAGTTTAAATAAACAACGTTGATTAGATAATAAAATTATTGCCATGAATATAAAAAGCATTATATCCCCTAAAAATATCTTGAAATTTCTGATAGCTTCTTTGCTACTTACCGTAGGCTTCTCGACCCCTTTAATGGGAAATAGCTTGCAAGAGGAAACCTATGAAGATCCAGCCCTAAATAAAGACCGCTATCTCATCCGCTATGATAATATTGGAATTATTGAATACATTAAGTTCATCAGTTCCATATCAAACAAAAACTTCATTTTTGAAGAGGATGACTTACAGTTTAATATCACCGTATTTTCTGAAGAACCAACTTCAATTGATGATATAATAGCTACCTTACTACAAATCCTAAGAGTTCACGGTCTCTCTTTAATTGAGCAGGGTAACAATTTTGTCATACATAAAAATACTGATGTAACCCAACTATCTAAAATAGTCTCTGACGACCTAAAGAACATTGCGACAGAAGCATCTGAGATTGTAACAAGAGTATTCCGACTTAAGAATGTAAATCCTGAAAGATTAGCTGAAATTATTAAGCCAATGGTTTCCAAGGGCTCTTTAGTAGAGGTTTCAAAAGAAACTAGACATCTAATTATTACAGACATCAATGCAAACATCGAGAATATCTCTCAGTTACTTCAAAGCCTGGATACCCCAAATACTTCACTAGATATTGGTGTCTACACAGCTAGAAATGCTTATCTAGACTCTTTAGTCAACTTAGCAGGTAAAATTTTGGAGCCTCTTAAGGAAGATAACCCTCTTGTACTAGTGCCACACCAGAGCTCTGAATCAGTATTTATTGTTTCCACTCCTTACTTAATTGAGCGTGCTACATCAGTATTAAAAGCTTTAGATGTAACTTCACCTATTGACCAAGCAGAAGAGCTTCCACAAGGACATATTGAAAGCACAGGTTTTTACATTCATAAGCTCCAGTATCAATCAGGCAAAGATATTGAAAATGCTTTAAAGGCTATTGGTAACTCCCTTAGCAATGCTAATGCAGGTAACAAGCAAGTTGTGGTTGCTATCAGCTCCATGAAATGGGTGGAATCAACAAATTCCCTCTTATTTACTGGAGACAACTCTTCCCTTCAGAAAATTAAAGAGCTTGTTGCAAACTTAGATACACCTCCAAGACAAGTCTTCATTGAAGTTCTTGTCATTGATACCACTATCAAAAACTCACTAAATTTTGGAGTTGACTGGGGAGCTAACTTAACCTCTACAGCTTCTAATGCAGCTGGAGGCGTTGGTTCTGCAGCCGGTTTTGCTGCAGCAGCAAATGGTATACCATCTACCATTGGTAATTCAGCAAACCCTATCAACAACCTCTCTTCAGAAGGATTTAGCTTTAACATTATTGGTAGATACCTACGTAAAACTAATCCCGATGGCACAGAAGTTTTCCGTTCTTTAGGAGCATTAGTAAAAGCTCTTGCTTCAGATATCCAAACCAGTATCCTTCTAAGTCCAAGAATTATCTCCCACGATAATAATCCGGCTCACATGTTTGTTGGTGAAGAGGTTCGTGTTATTACCTCTCAAGACTCTCCAAGAGATACGACTCAAGGAATAGTAAGTAAGTACGCCTACAAAGAAATTGGTGCTAAGCTAACTGTTACACCTACTCTTTCTAATGATGATATTGTCACCCTGACTATTGATCAGGAGGTATCTACTCAAGGACCTACAGCTGATGTACTAGGCCCAAGTAGTATCCTAAAGAGCGTTACTCAGACAACAGCACATGTACCTGATCAGCACTTTTTAATTCTTTCAGGAATGATACGTAATACAAGAACTAAGCAGGAGTCAAAAGTTCCTTGCCTCGGTGGAGTACCTATGATGGGAGGAGCCTTTAAAGACTCATCTGCTATAGATGAGAAAAGAAACATCATGATCTTCATTCGTCCACATATCATATCTACAAAAGAAGAGATGGATAGGCTAACAGAACGTGAAGAGAAAATGTTTAAGCAAAATTCTAGGCCTACAAAACATATCAACGAAGTTGATTTTGGCTTAAGACATTTAAACTTAAGAAGAGCTCTTGAGCACAAAGGTCCTGTTTACTTTAATAAGAGACCTGGTAGTGATTCCGTTTATCTTAATTTAAATGAAGATAACCACCCAGATGTTCCAGAAGATACACCAGGAAGAGAGCATCTAGAAATAGGTGAGTAGTATCATGTACATACGACTGATTGCTGTCCTACTTATTACCCCTTTATTAGTTACCTCATGCTACAGAGTGGACCCATATGACCTTGATGTTGGATTCAATAACCAAATTGACACATCTGTAGCACCTGTATCTAAAGATCCTTTTCAGGCTTTAAGCAGCGAAGAGAAAACTTCCTCTTGGGGACAAGAGTACTTAATTGGTAAGGCTTTCTCTAAGGACAGTGATTTTTACCGTGCTATTACTAGCTATAGAAGAGCGCTTATATTACTAGGTAATAACTCACCCTCTCGGCAGCTTGAAATTAACTATCATATATTTCTCTCCTACTATTTTGGAGGCCAACATGAAAAAGCTATCAAAATAGTGGAGTTTGGTACTCTAAGCCATTTACCTAAAGATTTTGCCGCTAATGAAGATCTAAAAATAGCCTTAATTGACTGCTATGAAAAAACCAATCAGAGAGAAAAGGTTGAGCGGATTGCCCCTCTTATAGAAGATAAAAAAAAAACTTCTAACATCCAAGCCTTTTTAGAACTGTCTAGACCTTCTCAAGCTACCTTTCAAATGCCTCGTTCTATTTATCAACCTCTAGTTCAAGAGTATGAAACACAAGCACTAGATGTTAAAAAGGCTCAGATGTTAAATGCTATTTTACCTGGAAGTGGCTACTACTACGTAGGTCAGACACAATCTGCTTTTACCTCATTTGCTCTAAACACTCTATTTATTGCAGCAGCTTATAACTTCTTTAAGCGTAAGCAGTATGCAGCAGGCTTAATTACTGTAGGATTTGAGACAGGTTGGTACTTTGGAGGTATCCACGGAGCTGGCCTTGCAGCACGATCTCACAATCAGCGCCTTTTCTATGAAAAAAGCAAACCTTACATGGAAAATAAGCTAATTTTCCCCATCCTGCAACTGGAGTATACTTTCTAGATGTGTAAATACTTCTGCTACTTGCTTATTTTCTCTATTTGCTTTAGCTCCTCTTGTCTAGCAGAAGCACCATGGGGAAAAGACTCTGAGATGACGTGCCCTGCACCTTCAATTCCCCCTAAACGCCCTGCTTATAATGTACTTCTAGTGAATATGATTAACTTTCACCAGCAGGTTATATCCAAAGCTGATGGCCCCAGAAGTCACTACTACCCAGGAAGCTCTGAGTATACCAAGCAAGCTATCATCAAGTATGGCTTTTTTAGAGGGTATATTATGGGATGTGACCGCTTAATGAGAGAAAATGGGGAACTTTGGACCTACCCCCGCCACTATATTTGGCATGAGTGGAAAAAGTACGACCCTGTAAAATAAAATTTTATTTATAATAAAAAACAGCTTTTCTTCAGTTTTATCCCTCTAAGCTAAGCTCTATGAACAAGATCGATTGAACTTTTTTGTTTATTTTGATAGAATAAGCAGCAAATTTAATTTAAACAACTTTAAACCAAAAAGTTATACTATGAACACTCTCCCTAAACTTGCTATCGTAGGCCGCCCTAACGTTGGTAAATCAGCCCTTTTTAACCGCATTTGTCGCCAAAGAAAGGCTATTGTAGATGAAGCTGAAGGTATCACAAGAGACCGCCTATACGGGACTTCAGAACTTTTTGGTTTCCCTTTTGAAGTAATTGATACTGGTGGTATTACTTTTGATGACACCCAGGACTTTAACGCTCTTATTAGACAACAAGCTGAAATTGCAATAGAAGAAGCTGATGCGATCATATTAGTTGTAGACGGTCAGGTAGGAATAACAGAACTAGACGAGGTAGTCTCAAAGCTTTTACTGAAGAAGGGAAAAAATATCTGCTTGGCTGTTAATAAAATTGATACAGAAGAGCATGACTATTTTATGCACAATTTCTATCAGTTAGGTATCAAAAATATGGTGGGTATATCTGCTGTCCAGGGGCGTAATATAGCCGAGCTTTTAGAAGCAGCATGGGTAAACTTTGATAAAGAAGAAAAAAAGCACCAAAAAGAAGAAAGCATACAAGTGGCTATTGTTGGTAGACCCAACGTTGGGAAATCTACCTTGCTTAACCACCTTCTAGACGAAGACAGAAGTATTGTTAGCCCCTTAGCAGGAACAACAAGAGATAGTATTGATGTCCCTATTGAAAAGGATGGCCAAAAATTTGTATTCATTGATACAGCTGGTATTAGAAGAAAAAAATCAGAAAATGAAGTAGTAGATAAGTTTGCCTTTATTAGGACTGAACGCTCTATTAAACAATCACACGTATGTTTATTTATAGTAGACGCTACAGAAGGTCTAAGTACGCAGGATAAGCGTATCTTAACCACGATTGAAGAAGAGGGAAAATCCTGTATTTTGCTTATTAATAAATGGGATCTTGTAAAAGGTTACCAAATGGAACACTGCCTACAAGCTTTAAAACAAGATGCTCCGTTTCTTAAAGACTGTCCTCAGTTATTTATTTCAGCTTCTTCAGGAAGAAACCTTGAAAAGATCTACCCTATGATAACTAGCCTATTCGAAGAATACAATAAGCGCATTTCAACAGGTCAGCTTAATAAGTTCTTAGAGCGCACTATGCAGTTAAACCACCCTCCTATGATTAAAGGAAAAAGGCTACGGGTTTACTTTATGACACAGGCTCAAACAGCTCCACCAACTTTTGTAATGTTCATAAACTACAAAAATCTTGTTTGCCGCTCTTATATGAGATATTTGTTAAATCAGTTCCGGAAAGAATTTGGTTTTGCTGGTGTTCCATTTAAGATCAATTTAAGGCAAAAAAAGGTGCAGACAAAGAATCAACGCCTTCAAGAAAGGCAAACTAAAGCTCTTTACTAAGCTTCATTATGAGCCAAATCTAATAGCTCAATAAGCTCATCTCGATTTAGAGTTCTAAGGATTGACTCTTCTGAACTCTGGATCAAATCATCAATGAGAGCCTGTTTCTTACTGATTAAAGCATCTATTCGCTCTTCTAGAGAGCCTCGGCAAATGAGTTTAAAAACTTGTACGCCTTTAGTCTGCCCGATTCTATGAACCCGATCAGTAGCTTGATTTTCCTTTGCAGGATTCCACCACCTATCATAGTGAATCACACAACTTGCTGCTGTCAAATCAATCCCCACCCCAGACGCTTGCAAAGAAGCTAAAAAGACACTACAGCTATCTTTATTATTAAACTTCTCTAATTGCTTATCTCGGTTTATAGTGCTCCCTCTAATACCAGCAAAATCTATTCTTTGCTCTTCTAGGTATTTTTGAATAATATCTAGCATCCCTAAGTACTGAGAAAAAACAACTACTTTTTGACCGCTGTACCTGGCTTGCTGAACAATATCTTTAAAAGCTTCAAACTTACCAGAATGATACTTTTTGTATTCATCTACATTACCTAAAAAGACACTAGGGTGGTCACAAATTTGCTTTAGCTTTGTTAATAGAGCAAAGACATGGATATATGAAACGTTTTTAGCATCATCTTTTAGATCGTTTACTAAACCTTGCTTATAGGTATTAATTAACTTATTATAAAAAGAAACTTGATCCTTAGAAAGTTCACAAATCAGCTTCTCTTCAACTTTTGAAGGTAAATCTGAGAGCACCTCTTCTTTCTTTCGCCTTAAAAGAAAAGGAGCTACTAGGCGGTGCAATTGTTGCTTTTGTCTTTCATCTGAAAACCGCTCTATGGGATCTATAAAGCGCCTTTTAAATTCTGCCTCTCTTGGTAAGTAGTTAGGTAAGACAAGATCAAATACAGACCTTAACTCCATTAATGAATTTTCAATAGGTGTACCTGTAAGCCCTACTTTAAACTTAGCTGAAAACTCTAAAAGAGACTTATATATACGGCTATGGTGGTTTTTAGCTACTTGAACTTCATCATAAATGGCAATATCAAAAGCTATTTTAGAAAAAGCTTCTTTCTCTTGCCTGCAAATCCCGTAGCTGGTGAGTATAATAGCTGCTTCTTCGTCAATACCTGTCGCTTTTCTCGAGGTTCCATGATAAAAACAAACCTTCCCCGAAGGGATGTGCCCTTCCAACTTCACCTTCCAGTGGTATAACACAGATGTAGGACAGACAATCAAAATTTTCGCTTTTTGTTTTTCAAAAAGAGCTGCTGAAAGTAAAGCCATAACCTGATGAGTTTTACCTAATCCCATGTCGTCACACAGAAGTCCTGAGAGCTCATTTTGATACAGAAACCAAAGCCATTCTAAACCGTGCTTTTGATAGGGTCTTAAATTACCATTTAAAAGACTTAGATCATAAGGAACATCATCTACAAACTCAAATATACTTCTAAATGATTCTTCATCTTTAGGGCTTATCTGAGGCGATAGCTCAAGATTGGTCATAGCGATGAGCTTGAAAAAGTCAAAATAGCTTAAATCAAGAGTGCTAGAGTCTGGAGAGACCTTTGCATCTTTTAATAAGTATAAGCTTTTTAAGCTAGGGTCTCTTAAGTCTAATAGTCCTGCACTAGAAGGCAAAAATAGCTGCTTATTATTAATAGCAGCAATCACTTCATCTATTGAAATAACTCCTATGGGTGAAGCTAAACTCAAGTTCACTTGGACTGCACGCCCTTTCTTCTTTTTTAGCTTCTTAAAGTTCTCAAGCTGCAATGAAAAATTACGTACTTCAGAAAGCTCTTTTGATGAAGAAATCAGATGTTTTTTTATGACAGGGAAATCATAACTGAAAAAATGATCCCACTCTTTAGAGCTTATACGTTTTCTCTTCAAGTACTCATCGGGTATATGATCTTTTTTAGGTAAGGTAAAAAAACCTTTACCTTCTATATAAACAACCTTTCCTAAAAACAGAGCTTTTTTATCCTCCCACCTAGAGAACAGGCTTACATGAGGTTCTAATTGTATGTCCCCGTTCTTATAATTTATCTTCAAACCGACTTTTTTTACGGGATTTTCTTCAATGTAAAGGTCAGGTATTTCACACAGTAGCTCTTTTTTATCTGTTATAAAGTCTGCTACTTTATCAACTTCTATTGTTTTACCTGATAGAAACTGGAGGTGGGTAGTAGATTGCTTTGAGAAAAACCCTTGATTTTCAAAATAAATCCATTTACCAAAATCTTTATAACGAATTTTATGCTCATCTTTTGCTGATGAGAAGAAATAAAACTTTAACCCCTGCTTAATATCAAAGCTATAGTCTAAGCTCGTTTCGAAACTAGAAATATGAAAAGAAAAACCTTCAAACTGCCCTATCCACAACCTATGCTGCTCAACAAACTCTTCTACATCGCTACTCTGAAAAGTTCCTATTAAACTTTCTCTAATATTGCGTACTTTATAAAAACCTGAGTCCTCAATAAACACCCAGCCGTCAAAGATTCTGGAACTTCCCTTTAACAAGTCTCCTTTTTCAAATAAAAAAGCATCAACAGTCAAGTTCCAGTCTTCATCAAAGCTAACAGAATACTGGGCACTACTCTCTTGTCTTCTAAAAGAGTAATCTTTTAAATGCTTTTTCATTAAAAGAGTGTTTTCGCTAATAAAGCTTAAGACTTCCTCTGCAGGAATCTCTTTGCTGTCGTCTTTTTGTATATCAAAACTATCTAGAAACCCTTTATTTGGCAGGTAGAGCCACCTCCCAAACTTTATTCCTTCTTTTTCATCAACATCTGATAGATCAACTAAACTACTCGACTTACTTGTATACTGAAGGTTTAAGGAGCCTGTTTCAGGCTTGTAGATAATAGAATCTAAAACTTGCTGGGAAGAAAATACTTTTAAGTTACTTTCAACAAACTCTAGATAAGGAAGAACCTCTTTAAGCACCTCTTCATCCAAGTCTAATGTCATATCTAGATTAGGAGCTGTGAAAGATAAGCTATGCGGAAGTTCTTCTTGCGTCTCTTCGAAATTTACTGTAAGAGTTTTCTTTCTTTCAGCTTTTAAGAAAAATACTTTAGCTAAGTCAGACCATACAGAAAGCTCGTAAGAGAGGTTTTTAGAAGGCCTTCCACTTCGATATAAATTTAGTTCCTCAGATGAAAGCTTTGAAAACTTTAAAGAGTTTTCTTCCGTTTCTTTTTCTCGGTCAATTAGTAAAGACTTTAAGTACTTTTGTCCTTTCTCATTATGGCTATGCAGTTGAAGAAAAACGCGATTATTCCTATCCTCTAGAAGAAAATTTTGATTTTCATAGGATATATGAGGAAAGTAGCCATAATTAGAAGATAGGATCTGAAACAAGTGATTAGAAAATGAACTTTCAAAACGTACATGAAGAGGCTCTGAGTGTTCATTAAAAATAGTGTTAAGTGAGAACTTAATATGATCACAGGCATCTTCTCCTTCATGATCACAGTTACAAAAGGCATCACTTAAGCTATCCTCTTCTTCAAATTGAATAAAGGTAATCTGTTAATTGATAGGTTTCCTTAGAAAAAATAAGGTCAGAGCATTTTAGATAGCTTTTACTGTCTTCAAACCATGAAGTATCTATTAAATGGTGTACCTTCATAAAGTTATACCTTTGATTCCAAACCTATAGATAAACCTGGAGGCAGTTCATCCCCAGCAATCCATGATGAGTATTTAGCTGCATCTACAGTAGGATCTCCAGAGTTAAAAAGTTTAGTATTACCATCAATGAGAGCTTTAACCTTATCAAAAAGATTTCCATCAATATTCAGAGGCTCATAATCTACTTGTTCACTGACAAGCTTTAGTAGCATAAGATAGTTTATGTTATCTTTCCATTCATCGGGCGCTTTATTCAGCAGCTGTTTAAGGTATGTTTCTGCATCTTTAGTTGACATCACATCTGTTAAGTCTGCATACATCAGTCTTCTAGAACAAATTCTGGTTAATGACCAAAAAAGAAAGCTCTTTGGAGAAGCAAACACTTCTTCTAAAATTCCTTGAGCAACATTTTCCTTCATCGTTTTTTCAGCTCTTTCTAAGCTAGCAAAAGCCCTCAGTTGTTCAGCAAATAGATAGGCCTCTCTTTTAGGAATTACAAGCCTTCGTTTTTTCTTATCATAAATTTGCTTATAAAGCTCACTTGAAAGCTGTCTTTGCTGCCCCCTGCTTAAAGCTGAGGATATTCTTCGAATTAAAATCCACTTCTGAGCTTCAACATTTGCCTTCATTTTTAGATTTAACTTAGGAAGTAAAAAGCGCCATAGCCACTTTACTCGCTGCTCATCTAGTGCAAACCCTTCTCCAGGCCTTAATAAAAACCCTAGAATATTAAGATACCTTTCAGTAGATAAATCTGATTTTGGTGGATGAACATCAATAAGTTTAGCTACTTGGTCAAACATTAGGCGTAGCAGTGGCAGCGACCAATTTTGCTTCTTTTTCTCTAAAAAAAGCTCTATCTCTTTGAAAAAAGCAAAATCTTTTATAGATATACTCTTAAAAATCTCCTTTATCTTCTCTTGCAATTCTTGGCTTTGCTTACTATCTAGAAGCTCTTGCACTTCTTTAGCCTTATTTGAACTTGCAGTTTCATTTTTTTGACTGAAATCAAATGACAACTTCCATGAATGCTCTGAGATTTTTGAGTGAATACTTAAAAGTATTGCTCCTGTATGACAAAGCTCAAGATGCAATTCTACAGGTATTGCTTTGTCTGAAGCAGAAGATTTTCCATACTTTAAAAAGGAAACCATAGGCTCTAACTTATCCATAAACTGCTCATCAAAGTCCAACAATTCTCCATGAGCATGTTGGCTAAGAGTTGATGAACAAGCTAAGCGAAAACTAACTTTTGTATTGGGCTTGAGCAAAAAACGTTTATCAATTGCTAAATCCGTACCAAATTCCTGGCCTTTAGGGCAGATGCATAGCCACTTGCTAGACTCTTGTGTAGCTACTTCCACATACAGAGAACGAGGAGCTCCTGCCTTTATTTTTACCCCTTTACCTTCTTGTGCTAGAGCAAAGTAAGCTGCACCCTTAGCTACAGAAAAATCAAGATCACTATCATCTAGCACCTTAATATCTTTTTGGAACCATGCTTCAAGGTTTTGCTTTAAGCGTTCTCTGAAAACTTTAGGCTTGAGACTCCCTCCATTAAAAAGTACATAATCACATGAGAACTGATCTTTTTTAAGAGGTGATAGGAAATGGGCTAGCTGCTTTACAACCGAAGCTTCTTTTTCATAAGGAAGCCCCATAGTTTTTAAAGAAGGCCTTGCCTCTATAAGTTTTGCCTGTTCAAACTGATAAAGACCAAAAAAGCCTTCTTCAATAAATTCTCGTAAACAGGAGCTTTTTACTTCATAGCTAATACCACCAGCTATAAGGCTAGAGCCAGCCCCTTCAACAAACACTGACTGCATTTCTTGTGAGCCTTCTTGATAAAGACGCTCTTTGATTTGTTTAGCTTGAAATGTTAAGTAGGTAAATTGCTTATGATCAATAGTGACTGACTTTTCACGCTCTATCTTTTGCTTTAAGAAATAAGCCAGAGCTAAGTCTATATTATCTCCACCTAAAAGTAAGTGATCGCCTACTAGAGATCTTTCCAGATATAGTTTAGACTCATCCTGTTTCACTTCAATTAATGAAAAGTCTGTGGTTCCACCACCAACATCACAAACCAGTATTCGCTCTCCAGCAGAAAAAGTCTGCTCCCACTTGCTCCCCATCTTATATAGCTGATGATAAAATGCAGCTTGAGGCTCTTCAATTAGCGATACATTACCTAGGCCAGCTTTCTTAGCGGCTTCCAGGGTTAAGCTTCGAGCAACTTCATCAAAAGAAGCGGGGACTGTAATCACAATATTTTGCTGCTCTAAAGAGTCTTCATCTTCTTTAAAGCGATGGTTCCAAGACCTTTTAATATAATCTAGAATATAGAAGCTAGCATCAAAGGGGCTTATCTTTTTCCCTTCCCCTTCTATAGGCAAAATAGCTTCCTTACGGTTCACTCCACCATGCACTAGCCAACTCTTAGCAGATTTTACCCACTGAGATGGTTTTTTATACCCTTGATCTTTAGCGTAAGAACCAACAATTAAAGAGCGTTTTAAAGCATCCTCCCAGGGAAGCTTTTGTACAAATCTTTGCTCATCAGATTCATCTAGCAGATAAATGAAAGATGGTAACAGGTCTAGATCCTTTAAGCGTTCTTCTGAGAAGTACTGACGAAAGGAGAAGCGCTGTATGATAGGCTTTTGATGCTCTTGACTTTGGTCAAAAAAATAGCACGCGCTATGAGTAGTGCCAAGATCTATGCCAACTATGTATTTTGCTGTCTGATCTAACATGCGCTACATTCTTAATGCTTCTTCAATAGCCTGATACTCATAACCTAAATCATCAGCTACGTGCTTGTTAGTAACTCTACCTAGACATACATTTAGACCTTCCTTCAAGCCTGAATGTTCAGAAAGAGCTGCTTTGTAACCTTTATTAGCTAAAAGTAAGGCATACTCCAGAGTGGCATTAGTTAAAGCTTGAGTTGAAGTTCTAGCACAAGCCCCAGGCATATTACTAACGCAGTAGTGCACTATACCGTCTACG
>JAACFD010000076.1 GCA_009937555.1 Chlamydiales bacterium
CCGAGGAGAAATGACTCATAACTTACTAGGGTAAGACTTAAACAAACTTGCCCTATAAGTATATTATGACAAATTTCGATCAAGACAAAATAAACTCTATACAAAGATTATTATAAGGGAAGAAAAAGTGTGCTAGGGAGTACTAGCTACTGTGTATGGAAGAGTAAAATCAGGCTGTTCTTTTAGAAAGTCTTCAATCCCTTCGTTTCTTAGCTGACATGCAGGGCAAGTTCCACATCCATGGTGAGGGATACCTTCATAGCAAGTTATTGTTTCCTCTAAGAGATAATTAAGAATACCAAGCTCTTTTGCTAAGTACATATTTTCTTTTTTGGTATTTGTTACCAAAGGTGTTTGGATTGAAAAGTTATCTCTACCTAAGTCAATACGCAAGATTTCTTGCTTAAGGTCAATATACCTTCTAGAGCAGTCCCTATATCCGGAGTTAGCTTCTTCTAACTCCATAACTCCTGTGTATAATTCTTCTACTCCCATGCCATCTCCATATATAGCAGCTAGTCGAAGCATAAGACCATTACGTCCTAAAACCATTGAGTTTGGAGGAAGGCCATCGTCACTCTCCTCTATTTTTAGCGTATGTCCAATTAGCGAAGAGCGGGTTATTTTCTTTAATACATCAAGTTGCAATACTTCGTGGTCTACCTTCCATTTAGCTGCAATCTTTGCAGCCTGTAGTAACTCTTGGGTATGCCTTTGCTGGTATGAGAAAGAGAGAGCTAATACAGATTCCGCTCCCCATTTATTAATGGCTAGCTTTAGGCATATTGACGAATCCATACCACCTGAAAAGAGTACTACCGCTTTTTTTGTAGACATTACTTTCTCCCTTCTTTATTCATGGCCTCTTCCCACATCACTTTAAATGGAGGGCAATTTTCTAGTAGATAATCTCTACTCCCCTGCATAAGCTTCTTTCCATCTTGGATATAAATAATCACATCTGCATGCTGAATCGTTGAAAGACGGTGAGCAATAATCACTTGAGTAACATGACCTTTTAGACTCTGAATAGCTTGCTGGATTTTCTTTTCACTTACAGAATCAAGAGCAGAGGTTGCTTCATCCATAACTAAAATTGGTGCCTGCTTCACTAGAGCCCTAGCTATAGCAAGCCTTTGCTGCTGACCACCCGATAAGTTTTTACCGCATTCTTCGAGTAACTCATCGTACTGATTAGTCAGCTTTTGTATAAACTCATCTGCAAAAGCTCTTTTTGCAGCTTCTTGAACTTGCTCAAGACTATAACCTGCTCCATAGGAAATGTTTTCATAGACTGTGTCTAAAAACAGGAAAGGTTTCTGAGGTACAAAGGCAATGGCTTCTCTTAGGGATGATTGGGTAATATCCTTAATGGAGACACCATCAACTAATATTTGTCCCTTTTGAGGGTCATACAGCCTTGGCATCAACTCAACAATAGTTGATTTACCGGCACCAGTAGGCCCTACAATAGCTACTGTTTGTCCCTTTTTCACTTCAAAACTTAAGTCTTTTAATACCCACTTGTCTTCTTTATAACGAAACCAAACATTTTCAAAGCGAATACTATCTTTAAACTCACTAAGATCCTTGGCATCTTTAGCATCTTGTACATCTGACTCTAGAGCTAAAACTTCATACATACGCTCTGCTGCAGCCACCCCTCTTTGAATATGAGCATTCTCTTCAGCAAACTTTTTTACCGGTTCATAGAATAATGAAAGCAAACCAATAAAGACTACAAGTTCAGATAAACTAAGCTTCACTACATACATCCCATACATAAGTATAAGAGATAAGAAAGCTGAAGAAATTAAATGAACGACGGGTCTTGTAATTGAAGCATACTTAGCATTCTTCTCTTCAAGAGAAGACATTCTTTCATTTTGCTCTTGATACTTTCTTAAGGTGAACTTCTCCATTACGTAGATTTTCACGGTATGAATTCCCGATAGAAAATCCAGTAAAACAGAAGTAAAACTTTCCTGATTTCGCTGAATGCTTTTCGCAACTCTTTTAATAGCTCTTGCAACTAGAGTAATAGCTAATGTTACTATAGGAATACTCCCAAAGACAAGCAGCGATAACCTACCTGATGTAAGGACGCAGACATATAGCGTGCAGATTAAGTATACAGGGGTCTGAACATAGTTAATTAAAGCTGCATTTATAGCTTCAGCAATAACAGCCGCATCGCCTACCACTCTTGATGACAAACTACCTATATTGTAGCGGTGATAGAAAGACATTGGTAGGGATTGAATATGCTTAAAATACTTCAACCTTAATTCAGCTGCTACTTTGACTGCCACTTTTCTATTCATGTAGCTATAATAAAATTGAGAAAGCCCCTTAATGGCAGCTACTGATACTAGAAATAAAGCTAAATGTTTAAAGCTAGCACTTATTCCTAAGTATGCATCCACTTGGTACAATGTATCCCTTATTAGGTTATTTCCCTGTGGAAAAAGCAGTGTATTGATTCCTGACTTTTTAGCTGCAGCACCTTTTTCTGCAAAAAGCTCAAGAAAGTTTTGTGAACCACTAGTAATTAAGCCTAGTGAAAGCATCTCTAAATAAGAAGCTGCTAATAAACAAATCATAGCAAAAAAAGTAACCAATAACAGTGCTAAGGTTTTTCTTTGCTCAAATATAATGGAAAAAAAATACTTCATGCTTACGATTCTTGTACTTGAAATTCGCCCATATTTCTAAATTTTTGATAACGAAGTTCTAAAAGCTCATCTTTAGATAGTTTCTTCAGCGCATCATAGCGGCTTAAGACATAATCTTTCAAAGTATCGTACATTAATTTAGGGTCATGGTGAGCACCACCTAAAGGCTCTTCAATAATCGCATCAATAATTCTAAATTCTAATAAATCTTCAGCATTTAACTTTAGAGCCGCTGCTGCTTCTTCTTTTTTAGCTACGTCTTTCCACAGTATAGATGCGCAACCTTCAGGAGAAATAACTGAGTAATAGGCATGCTCAAGCATCCCAATAGCATCTCCCACTCCAATACCTAAAGCTCCCCCAGAAGCTCCTTCACCAATAACAACTACAATAACAGGAGTCTCTATCCCGGCCATTTCCTTTAGGTTATTAGCAATAGCCCAACCTTGGCCGCGCTCTTCAGCTGTAAGCCCACAAAATGCTCCCTGGGTATCAAGTAGAGATAAGACTGGTATAGAAAATTTCTCAGCTAGTTTCATTAACCTCAAGGCCTTTCTAAATCCTTCGGGGTTAACACAGCCAAAGTTATGTTTTAAACGGCTCTCAGTATCTTTGCCTTTTTCTTGAGCGATAAGCATAAACTTTTGGCCTGCTATATGGGCAATACCACCAACTAATGCCTGATCGTCAGCGTATAATCTATCTCCGCATAGTTCCTGGAAATCTTCACAAATATGTTCAATATAGTCTAAAGCCTTAGGACGAGCTGAATGTCTACAGATAAGAACTCTTTGCCATGGGGTAAGATTAGCGTAGACTTTTCGCTTCAGGGCAAGAAGCTTTTTTTCAAGACGGAGAACTTCTTTATTATCGAGAAAGTGATCTTTCTTCTCTTTGCTCTCAACGCGAAGTTGAGCTATCATTTTCTCGTATTCAAAAATTTCCTTTTCATGAGGCAAGGGATCCATGCAAAACCCAGTGTTAAATTAGCTCAAAGAGCAGTATAACAAAGAAGCTTATTCTTGTGCCTTAAAAAAAGAATAAGAATTACTTAAGCTACAGGTTTAGCTCTGATTATTTCCCCAGAATCTGTGATTGAATCAAAATAATCATTTACAATCTCAATCTCAGTAGGACGGGTTAAGACAATTGAAAAAATTTCTTCAATATCTTGTGAAGGTAAACGGATACAGCCATCTCCGTGGAACTTTCCTATTCCAGTTAGATCTTCTGTCCAGTTATTGTTTTTGCTGTCTTTTGTCCAAGGAGCACCATGGATACCAAAGCCTTTAGCAGGTCTTGTAGCGCCAGCTACTTCTTTACCAAAAGGAATCCATCTTGTTCCAAAGACTTTCATCATTTCGACACGCTCATCTTTAAAGAAGCCCATCACCCCAGGTTTATAAACAGCTACTTTATCACCAAGTGTATAACGTCCTAGTGGGGTTAACGTTCCTGAAGGACTCTTAGGATCAGGACGACCTAAACCAACATCATATGTCTTTAATAAAACAGGAGCCTGCCCTTCTTCTTGATAAGAAAACCACATCTTACATCTTGAAACGTCAACTTTTAAATGAAAGGTGATATCTTTTTCAGGATCCAAGACATTAAAGTAATCGCCATTTACTACATTTTGAGTAAAGTAGTCTGACTTTTTATTCAGTGAGCGCGCGATAAAATGTCTTGATGTTTTGTAGTGTGAAGCATAGTCAGCAATCCATGCTGGTCGACCTTTAAGCCATGAAACATAGGAAGAGTACTTTACTGTTTTTACGATAGGTAGTTTTGGCATACCAATGTTAAAAAGCTCTTCAACTCGATCTTCAGTTGGAAGCCCTTGAGCAGGCTGAGTAGTTGAGATAATAGCATCAGTACTTGTCTTTTCATCAGAAGAGACTCCAAGCTGCTCTGTCTGCTTACTTGTCGAATTTTGAGAATCACTAGATGAATTTTTCGATTTCTTAATTACAGCTAAAGCTATAGAACCAAATAAAAACACACCGATAATCAGTACAATTCTTGGAAATGAAAAATTCATGAAGGACTCCCTAGGACTTGATCTTAATTACACTATCACTAAATAGGGCTCATTATTGACGATTGATACAATAAATGCAACCACCAGCATGAGCAAGTAGGTTTTACAAAATAACTTAAATACAAAAAAAATTGAGAATAAGCTTAATCTTATTCTCAATTTTCTATTCTCATAAGATAACATCTGCTCTTAAGCAGCTTATTTTTAAGCGACTTAGGATCCAAATGGATTAGAAGATGATGATGTGCTTCCGCTTCCTGCTGATACAGTTGTTCTTTCTTCTGCATTCTCTTCTTCAATTAATCTTCTCATTTTCTTACCTGGAGTAAATTTCACAGCGTTTCTTGCTGGAATGATGATAGGTACAGATGCATTCTTAGGATTTCTTCCAATTTTTTGTCTTCTTCTAACAACTTCAAAAACTCCAAAATCACGGAATTCTAGTCTGTCGCCAGTCGCTAAGCTTGTTGTCATTTTATCTAGGAAAGCTTGTACAACCTTACGAACATCGTTTGGGTGCATTTTCTTTTCCTGAGATATTTCACTTATCAATTTTTTCTTTGTCATCGTTCCCATAACCTAAGAACTCCTTTTATTTTACTTTGGTTAAATTTAAAACTAAACCTTACTAAAAAGCTTTTCTTCCTCGGATACTCCACCAGCTCTTTAATGTCTCTAGTTTGACCCAAATAAGTCATAGTCAAAAACTAATTCACATTAATAGCATGTTGAAAATTTGTTTCAACCTTTTTTTTTATTTTCTTACTTTTTGTGTTGAAATTATTTGCTTTTCATTTCTTTTCCAGAGCTACCTCTGCCCCACAAAAGCTTCCTATCCGATTAAAAATAAGCTATTTATTCGATATTTTTATAAGTATTTTCTTCTTCTTTCCTACGCCAATTAATAGGAAGTTTCCTTCTAATAAATTTTGCTCACCTAGAAGAAAGTCAACATCTTCGATACGAGAGTTGTTAACATAAACGCCGCCATTAGCAATCATTCTCCTAGCTTCCCCCTTGCTGGAAACCATGTTTGACTCTTTTAAAAGGTCTAAAAGAGAGTTTCCTACAACCTGCTCTTTGCTAAAGTCCACGCTAGGTACTTCTTTAGCCATTTCTTTTAATCCTTCCAAGTTAAGCTCCTGTTTTCCAGGCTTCATGCTCTCAGTAACTTTTATAGCCTTCTCTAAGCCCTCTTGACCATGTATATACTTAGTCACAGACTCTGCTAACATTTTTTGAGCTGTATTTGGACGATAATCACTAGATTGCATACTCTTTTCTAAGTCTAAAATCTCATCTGTCGGTATAAAAGTAAGCATTTTTAAAAGCTTAATTACGATATCATCCGGCACCCTGTAGAGATATTGATAGAGGTCATAAGAAGAAAGACGGTCTTCTGAAAGCCAAACTGCCCCCTTTTCACTTTTACCAAACTTCTTTCCATCCGAACGAGTTAGTAGTGGAAAAGTTAAACCAAAAACGCTTTCGCCAGTCTTCTTCCTTACAAGTTCTGTTCCAGCTGTAATATTACCCCACTGATCGCTACCACCAGCTTGAAGGGAAACATCGTGGTGCTTATATAAGTGATAAAAATCATAGCCTTGAAGTATTTGGTAACTGAGCTCTGTAAAACTAATCCCTTCTTCAGATTCTAAACGATTCTTCACGCTCTCTTTGCTAAGCATAGTGCTCACACGAAAGTGCTTTCCTACTTCTCTTAAAAAATCTATAAACTGATACTCTTTAAACCAGTCATAATTATTTACAATAACAGGTTTAGCTTTGGCATGCTGAAAATCTAAAAGCTGCTCAAGAGTTTTAGTGATTCCATCTTGGTTTTTCTTCAGTGTATCTAGGTCTAGAAGAGGTCTTTCTTTGTCCTTACCAGAAGGGTCTCCAATCATGGCTGTAGCCCCACCTACAACACAGACAGGGGTATGGCCAAAATTCTGGAAAAATGCAAGTAGCATTACACCAGCTAAATGACCTAGATGTAGACTATCAGCAGTTGGGTCAATACCTAAATAAATTTTACGGGGTTTTTCTAAAAAGGCCTTAAGGTCACCACTAGTTGTGGCCTCAATAATTCCCCGGCCTTCCAAAAAATCAATTATATTCATAACACTCATTAAACCCTAAACCTTGCGCATAAGGTGGTCTAGCAACCTTGTGATTTTCTGCTTAATCAAAAACGAGTTCATTATACAAATAGCTGCATTCCAAGTAAATAACTTATTGCATTTCTTTGGGTTTAGAAAAATAAATTTACTTTCATGAAAGAAAGGGAATTGAAAAAAAAACTCCAAACCTTATACAAAGCTACCCTATTGTTCAAATGACGGAATATTATAGTGCAAGAACTATCAAAAAAAGAAAAAAATAGGCTTAACCGCTTTTTAGACTCTCTTTTGGGCGCTGAACTAAAAGAAATTGCCGGAGGCATACTACTTGTCTTAGCCTCCATCATTTCCTTAACTTTAGCTAACTCCTCTATAGGGCCTTCCTATCGTGATTTTTGGTCTACTCCTGTAGCTATAAGTTTTGGAGATAATTCCCTCTCTCTTTCAATAAGACACTGGATCAACGATGGTCTAATGACTATTTTCTTTTTCGTAGTAGGTCTTGAGATCAAAAGAGAGCTTTCTGTAGGAGCTTTATCTTCTTTTAAAAAAGCGGCTATGCCGATAATAGCTGCCATTGGTGGTATGCTAGTACCAGCACTAGTCTACTATAAGCTAAACCTTAATAGTGAAAAAGCCCTTGCAGGCTGGGCAATCCCAACAGCTACCGATATCGCATTTGTTGTAGGAATCCTTACTTTATTTAGTAAGAAGACCTCTGCAGCAATGCTAGTTTTTTTACTGACTTTGGCAACAGCGGATGATCTAGGTGCTATTATTATTATCGCCCTGTTTTATACATCTACAATACAAACCACCTATCTCTTACTTGCTGCTATCGCCATAGCACTGCTTTTTTACTTGAAATCTTTAAAGGTTTACCACACCTTACCCTATATTATCACAGGCTCATTCCTTTGGTTTTTTCTTTTAAAATCAGGTGTAAATGCTGATATATCTGGTGTAATAACAGCCTTTAGCATTCCTGTTTTTAGCAACACTCAGACAAGCAACTTTGTAGACAAGCTAAATAAGCTCACTCATCAGTTTCTTCTACATCATTGTGATACTAATGATAAGCAGTATACTCGCAGCTCAAAGCAGCAGGAAATCTTATACCTACTACGGAAAGAACATGACTTAGTACACGCCCCATCACAGCGCCTTATTTTTTCCCTCCAAAGTTACTGTTCTTTTTTTATTGTTCCCCTGTATGCCCTAACGAATACTGCTATAGCAGTAGATATTCACCAGGTAAAAGAGCTTTTTCAAAGTAACATTAGTCTTGGCATAGTTTTAGGATTAATAGTAGGAAAACCTATAGGTATCATTTTATTTACTCTAATAGCCTCTAAGCTAAAACTTGCAAAGCTTCCGGAAGGATTGGCTTATAAGGACTTAATTATTGTTGGCTGCTTGGGAGGTATTGGCTTTACTATGTCACTATTTGTCGCTGATTTAGCTTTTCCTAGAGGGTCTTCTCTTATCAACTTGTCTAAATTAAGCGTACTGCTAGCCTCATCATTATCTATTTTAATATCTGTAGCATTAATTTTAATGCAGCCATCGGACCAAAAGCACCTACATCATCATCGTAAATCCGATGATATTTCATGAAAACTTTTGGCTAAGAGAGCGATAGGACATAAGTAAAAAAACTTAGTTTTTTTTTTGGGATAAAACCAAATTTGAGCTATGAAAAGGCATATAGAGAGATTCTCTATTAAGTAACTTCTAATCGGATTAATAGTAGGTATGTATGAAAGATATAAAC
>JAACFD010000280.1 GCA_009937555.1 Chlamydiales bacterium
ACTTTGCATTTTCAGTTTGTTTTGCTAAACTGAGCTTAGTTTTAATTTCTAAAAGGTCTGCTATCAATGAACCAATAACTTTTAAAATATATTTATAAATTGCTTGTTTGTAATCAGATAAGCTTATTTTGTTTATTATTTTAGAGGTGTATTATGTCGGTTCAAGACTTAATTGATATCCAACAATTTTCCATATATGTGGCCAATAAGTGCTGCTTTAAAGATTTTACAGCTTCTGTTAGGGAGCGAGAACGTGTGCTATTAATTGGTGATAATGGCTCTGGTAAGAGTTCTTTGCTCAGGGCTCTTCAGACCCATAGCTCTTCGATTATTCACTCTCACCATTTGAAAGTAGCTTATCTACCTCAGAAATTGTGCTTAGATGATAAGCTCAGTGTATGGGACTTAGCTACTCAAAATATTAAAAAGCTACTTAAACTATTGGATGAGTTTGAAGAGTGTTCATCTAAGCTGGGAGATAGCCCTCAAGCGGCAAAAGACTATGATAAGCTATTAAAGGAACTTTTGTCACAAGATGCTTTTTTTGTTCAGCATAGAGTGGAAGAGCTTTTAGAGTCTTCTGGTCTTAGTGCCTATAAAGACTCAGCTTTAAGCTCACTAAGTGGTGGAATGTTGGCGCGGGTACAGTTAATTAGCCTTTTAGTAACAGAGCCTAACCTACTGCTTTTAGATGAGCCAAGTAATCACTTAGACCAAGAAAATAGGGAATGGCTCTATGCTTTTTTGAGGCAAAGTAGCTCAGCATATATTATTGTTTCTCACGATATGGACCTTTTAGAACTCCCTTTTGATAGTGTATGGCACATCGTTAAACAGCACATTAGGGTGTTTCAAGGTAGGTATAGAGCTTACCAAGACCAGCTTGCCTTAGATAAAAGAAATAGAAATGAGAAAATAAAGAGTTTAAAGGCAGAGAAAGAGCAGCTAGTTAAGGCATTTCAAAAAGAGCAAACGCGCATGCTCCGAACGCAAAAACAAGGGCAAAAAAAACATGGCTCTTCAGAGAAAATGCTTAAAACAAAGCAAATAGAGCGAGCAGAAAACACTCAAGGAGCATCCCATAAAAAAAGAGTTCTTTTAAAGAAGCATGAGAGCATTCAAGAGCTTAAGCAAATGCACGAAACAAGGCTTCCAGAGCTAAGCTTTCACTATGAGAATAAAAGTAAGTTCTTTTCAGTTTCTATAGCTTCTGCTCAGGTATCATATAAAGATAAGCTTATTCTAAAAGATATAAATTTATCTATTTGTACTAAAGAAAAGCTAGCTCTTTTAGGGCCAAATGGCTCAGGGAAAAGCTCTTTTATCAAAGCATTAATGGGAGACTCAAGTCTTAATAAAAAAGGCTTTTGGCAGGGACTTGAAGAGCTAATTAAAAATAGCGCTTATCTAGACCAACACTACAGTCTGTTAAATCACCAGGATAGTATTGAGCTAAACCTTGAAGGTGTCAGACCTGAATGGGGACAAAAGCAAAGAAGAGACTTTTTGAGATCTTTTCTATTCTTTGATCAAAGGCGTTTAACTCAAAAGGTAGAAAGCTTATCCGAAGGGGAAAAGGTAAGGCTTTGCTTAGCTATTATTGCAGCAAAAGCCCCTGCCTTTCTTATTTTGGATGAGGTGTGTAATAATTTAGACTTAAACACCAAGCAATACCTTGCAGGAGCTTTAAGCCAGTTTGAAGGGGGGATTCTTATTAGTGAGCATGAGCAAGGGTTTTTAGAGTTACTTGGAATTAAAGAAGTATTGCAAATTAATGAGCAAAGCATAACAAGAGGTAGTAGATAAAGTTAATTGTGAAAAAGTAGAAGGTCTTTTTTGTTGGCTCATCTAGCTGTTGATAGATAGCAGTTTAAATTATTACAAGGTATTTAAAATATGAAGTGCGGCGTTTTAGGTTTAGGTAATATGGGTATGGCTATCTTTAATGGGCTTAATAACCAAAAAGCTAAAAGAGTTGAGTTATTAGCATTTGATAGTAATCAAGACAAGCTTTGCTCTATTGGAAGAGAGAGGCAAGTAGCCAGTCTGCAGGAGCTTTTAGATAGGGTAGATTGTGTATTTATTTGTGTTAAACCTCAGGACTTTTCAAATCCATATCGGTAATGGCAGGCGTTTCTGTAGCTAAACTTAAAGAGGTAAGTGTGGCAAAAAGTGTGATTAGGTGTATGCCTAACCTAGGGCTGAGCTTTGATAAGGGAGTCACCGCTTTTTTTGCTGAAAGCGGTATAAATGAAGATATAAGAAGCTTCATATCAGGGCTTTTCTCTACGATGGGATTTTGTCTTGAAGTAGACGAAGAAAAACAGCTAGATGCGGTCACTTCTATTAGTGGCTCTGGCCCTGCATACTTTCTTTACCTTGCTAAGGTGTTGATTGAAGAAGCTAAGAAAATGGGCTTTGAAGATAAACAAGCCCAAAGGCTGGTGCTGTATACCCTCATTGGAACAGCAAGAGGAGTGGACCGTTTAGGTTTTTTACCCTCAATGATGATCGATAAAGTAGCTTCAAAAGGAGGTACCACTGAAAAGGCTCTAGAAGTCTTTAAGTGTAGAGGTTTTGATGACCTGGTTGGTGAAGCTTTGCAAGCAGCTCTTAAAAGAGCAAAAGAGCTTGGGACCTAATTTTTGACAAAATATTAGTACTAGTATAAAGAGGACTCGAGGGAAGAGGTCGTGTAGCTTACCAGCTTTTAAGAGTTCTAGTAGCTGATTTTGACTACCTAATTAGACCTTAACCTTTTAAGTAATTTATATAATTTAGGAGGAGAGTATGTCTGAGTTAGTAACACAAACAGCCAGCCTAACAAGCGGGGCTCACAGAACGTTAAAAAGAGCTTATTCAGAAAGTAATGTTGGAGCTAGCATGAATAAAAAGCAAGCAGCTCTATCAGGATTAGATATTATTGAATTGGTAAAAAGTGCTTTAGTGAGCGGAGCCATCAACAGAGCTGAAAATGAAAGATTGCAGCACGTTCTTAAAGATCAAGAGAGCCAGTCAGCTTTGCAGGCCCGGATGATAATCATGCATGATGAGAAAGTAACTGAATTAGAAGAGAATATACTTTATTTAAAAAAGGCCATAGAGGGGTTTTTAGCTGAAAAATTTGCGACAGAA
>JAACFD010000077.1 GCA_009937555.1 Chlamydiales bacterium
CCCTCAGAGCGTTTTTTATATACCCAGTAGGTATGTTGTTTTGTCCAAGAAGCCTCAGCCTTTACTTTTTTGACACATTCAAAACTATTTAACCACTTAGAACCAGGGTAATTGAGAGAGACAATAAGCGCTTCATTGCTTAGCTGTCCTAGCCATTTCTCTGCTAAATTATCCCGCGTTTCACCGCACCAGAGCAGGCTAGGGCTCCAGATAAACCCTGCATCACTATAGTCAATGTTCACTACATCTTCATGTTTAAACTGGATATGAGAGTCTAGCGAATACTTTTTGTTTAAGCACTCAGCTATATCATTTAAAGGCTTTATAAGTTCTACTCCTTCAACTTTATTAAAAGAGAAATAAAGGTGTGCTAAAAAAGCTACCCAGCCTATTGAAGAACCTAGAGCATAAAATGTTTTGTTTTTCTTATTTGCCTTTGCAATTTGTGTTTCAAGTCCTTCAAAGATCTCAATAAAGCTAGTTAAAGGAACTGTTCCGTAAGTAAACTGCACTTTAGGGTACCTGCTTTCAGCTACTACCTCATTAACCCAGTTTCTTTGCCTTTCAGCATACATCCATTTTGTATCTACATGAAATAAGTCAAAAAGGAGCTTTTTAAGTGTTTCATATCGAGGGTGCGACTCATTATCTAAACCAAATTTTCTGATTTTATCGTTATATACGGCCTCTAGTGGCTTGGTGTCATAAGTCAGAAGCTCTTTGAGTGGCATCTTTTCCTTCTCCTTAGTTACTTTAGCTGGCTTTTTTATTTCCTTTTCTTTATCACAAAAGCTAAGGCTTGTAAAAGTCTTTTTTTCAGAGCTAAAGCAAAAGTCAAAGCAATAAAGAGTTTATGTTTAAGATCATCGCATCATTACTAGCTGGATACGGCCTTTTTCTAGTAGGCTTAAAGCGTTTTACAAACCTTTTAAACCAAGCAACTTCTGAAGTCTTTGAGAATTTCTTAAAAAAGGCTACTAAACATCCTATACTTAATGCGATAGCTGGCATTGCAGTGGGAATATTTACTGTAGGTAATATCGTTCTTTCAGGCTGTGTAGCAGGTGCTGCTCATTCATTAAAAGTCATCAATCGCAACAAAGCCCTGACTATAGTCAACTACTCAAGAGTGGGTAGCTGCCTTTATGTCTTTTTAGCCGGATTTAACCTCAATATAGCTATTTTATGTGCCCTAGGTATTTTTGGTATTAGCTATGGGATGCAAAAACCTAAAAAATGGCAAAATTTTGTTCCCCTATTTTTCTATCTTGGCCTGGTTTTATATGGCATTCAACTAATTAAGGTTAGTGCTGATACCCTGGATGATAACCCTGTCATGGCACAGCTAATTTCCTACACTCAAGTCTACCCTATTCTTGCAGTATTAGCAGGCGTTATCATCATGTTTCTCTCACAAAGCTTTTTTGCCTCTATGGTTATTTGTATCAGTTTTGTGGGAAGCGAAGTGTTTACAGTAGAAGAAGCGATTTTATGCACTACAGGTATTTACCTTGCACTGGCATTAACACGCTACCTGTACTTATTTGCTTTTGAAAAATCATTTAAAATGACTATGTCATTTATTCCTTACTATTATTTTCTAAGCTCATTTTTAATTTTAGTCTTATACTTACTGCAAGATACTCCTCTAAGTGTTGAAAAAGCTCTTTTATATACCTTTGGTAATCTTGATCCTAAGACACAAATTGCCTGTATCAATTTTATTATCCATATAATCGCTACAGCTATCTTACAGCAGTGGATTCCCTCTTTTAGCAAAAGATTTCCTTCTTTTGAATTTAGTGAACCTCCCAGTTCTGCTCTCTCTCGCCAATTGATTCAATACCCCAGTTTCTCAGTAAGCTACCTACAGCAAGAGTTTATAGAATCTCTAACAGATATTAAGGCAATGCTTCAAAGCTTGTTCAGCTCCTACCAAAAGTCTCAGGATAAGTCAAAAGTAGATGCTTTGTATGAAGGTAACCAGATAAAGCTTAAGAAACTTGAAAATACTCTAAAAAAACTTAGCAAAGACCAGGCTCAAGAGAAGGTTCGTTCTGAGCTTCTTTTGCAGGCCGAAAAATTATCTCTGCTATATTTGCTTAATGAAAATAGCCTACAGTTTTGTAAACTATCGCGGGATATCAGACAAAACCTCTAGGAAGCTAAGTTAATAAACCAGGTGGAAGATATGGGACATGCAATGGATGTACTGCTTTCTTGCACTATTGATGTATTTAAAAAGCCTACCCTACAAAACCTATATATCCTTAGAAAAGTTTCTCAAGATAGAACTAATACCCTCTTTAATAGAGAGAGGGTATTAAGTGAAAATGTTAGCAAACAGTCTTATTTTGACGTGGTAAAACTATTTCAAGTATTTAACAGCTTTTTATGGTTATTAAATCAGCTAGAGCAAAAGTGCAGCTTTGAAAAACAGGAACTTAAAGATAGCTAAGGCTATCGATATGCCTTGGGAAGCATCGCTTTTACTTTACTTTCTATGTTAGACTTAAAGTATAGATATATCTCTGATGGTGCATAAGGAATTTGGCTGTACACAGATGATTGCTCTGCTGCAAAGCTGACATCATTATCATCATTATATATTACTGCAGGTGTGTGTGCTGATGGCTCATCAAGAGAAGTATGGTGAAAATATACTGCATCTTTGAACTGGTCTTTAATCTTCTTCAAAGCCTGAGTCACAACAGTAGAGCGATTAAGTCTTATATAGCTATAGTCCAAAGTTCGCTCGGTAATATGTTTAGCACTTTTATGAGCAGGGTGCTTTTTATTTTTAGAAGCTAGTGCCACTTCATTTAATACTTGAATATCACTAATCGCTAAAAGGTCTTTATAAGACTTTAGAGGTATATTCTTCTTAAAAGCTAGTTTTACAAAGTCCTGCATGGACAAAGAAAAGACATTCACTTTAGGGTTTTGATAAACTCTAGAAAACATAAAGTATCGAGACAAAAGTAATGACTCTGTAGCTTGAAGAGCATCAATATGAATACCTAGGGTATAGCCTTTAGTATTTTGACGCCCTCTTTTGCTTGGAAGCTTAACAATTTTCACTAGCTTTAGCACTTGTTCATAATCAAAAATACCATAAGCTAATCCTGTATAGCGAGAATCTCTCAGCAAGTAGTCCATACGATCAGCACCAAAATTATCATCGGTGATAATCTGAGATAACACTCTTTCCCAGGGTGTGAAGTTAACTTTACTGTTCCCTTCAAAAAACTTCTCTCCCAATGCTAGTTTAGAAACGTCTAGAGCGACTTGCTTAGCACTTTTTAGCTCTAACATTTTCCATACTTCAAATAGTTCTGGTGACTGTATCATTTTATAGCTAAAGTCTTCATGAGACCCCTTAGGTATAAAAATCCTTTCGAGTAAATGAGAGAAAGGCACATGACCTAGATCATGGCACAAAGCTGCTAGCCGTATGATCTTCTTCCAGTACTTACGACTTTCTGGAGTTAATGCTTCTGGAAAATCTTCTTGAGAGAGGTGCTCTAAGTTTCGTTCCATGACAATGTTGCGATAAATTTTACTAGCAAATTGCATCGTACCAAGAGAGTGTTCAAAACGCTTGTTACTAGCTCCAGGGTATACTAAATAGGCAAGGCCCATTTGGTGTATATAACGCAGTCTTTGGAAAGCTGAAGTTGCAATTAATGCTTTCTCGACTTCGGAAATAGCTATAAAGCCATGGATGGGATCAAAAATATTCATACTCTTTAGTATAAGCTATTTTATGGGTTATCGTCATGATATTTTTTTATAAGACTTGGACTAAGTGTCCAAGCCTAAATCTTCGATAAAAGCTTCTTGAGAAGGTTTACGCTTTAGGTAATCTTCCATTAAAAAGTTAGGGTCTAGTCCCCCACCTTTATTAAGAATCTTATCAAAGTACTTTCTTCCTTCAGCGGACTTTAAAAGACCATTTTTTTGCTTTATCTCATTAAAGATATCTAAAGCAAATACTTTTGCCCAAAGGTAACTATAGTATTTAGCCCCATACCCCATTAAATGTCCAAAAGCAGACTCAAAATGGTTTTCTTTTTCAAAGTAGATCTCGCTATTCATTTCACAACTAAGCTGCTTGAATAAAGCACCAACCTGCTTAGAATCCCCTTTCTCAAATAGCATCAGTGATAACCTTGTTAACACAAGCTGTCTTAGGGTATGTCTGCCTGAGTCAAAACGTTTACTTAGTATCTTTTTATCTAAAAGAGCTTCATCTACCACTTGCTTAGTTTCGTAGTGCTGACTAAGATCCTTTAGAATATCTTTTTCCCATAACCACTCTTCAAGTATTTGTGAAGGAAGCTCTACAAAGTCCATTTTTGTGTAGTAACCTGCTAGACTAGGCATTTGAGCTTGCCCACTTAAAGCATGAAGGGCATGACCCATTTCATGGAAGAAAGTATTGACCTCATTAAACATCAGAAGCGAAGGTTTATCTTTACTAGGTTTAGTAAAGTTAGCGATCACTAAGTTAAGGGCACTTTGCCATTTCCCATTTACCTTTAACGGAGGGCAAATAGCACATGAACAAGCATGAGAGTACTTACCCTCTCTTGGAAAAAGATCTAAAGCAATATACCCTAAATTTTGCCCTGTTGTTTTTTGAGTAACTTGCATGAGTCGCACGTCTGGATGCCATAAAACTTCATCTTTAAGTGTGAATTCAAAATCAAAAAACTGTTCGTAAATATCAAATAATCCTGTGAGGGTGCTTTCAAGAGGAAAAAAATCAGATAAAGCTTTTTCATCTACGCTAAGACAGGCTTTTTTATATTGATTGGAGATATAGGCTAAATCCCAAGGTTTAAATGAACTGTCATTTTCAAGCTTTACCCCATCTGGAAGATTCTCTTTAAGCTCTGCAAATTCTTTTTGAGCTTTCTCTTTTACCTTTGGGTATAATTTATCAATAAACTCATGAACCGTTTTAGGGTTTTTAGCCATCTGACCATCTAGATCATAAGAAGAGAAATTTTCATAACCTAAGGCTTGAGCCATCTTGTGGCGCAGCTCAATAACTTTTTTAAGGACACTATCATTTTCAGGGTGGGCACGGTTATTAAAAGCTAGGTAAAGCTTTTTCCTAACTGCTTCACTTTTGACATTTTCCATTACATGAAAATAGCTAGGGTAATCGGTTTCTACAATATAGCTACCCTCTTTTTGCTTAAGTTGTTTAATAAAGTCTTTATCCGCTCCATCAAGTTCATTTTCTGTAACCGTAATGTGTGAGCTGTCATTATTGATATTTTTTGAAAACTCATTAGATAGAAGCGCAATCTCTTTTTTAAGAGCTGTTACTTCATCAAAAGCTTTGTCTTCTAGGTGGAAACCTGCTTTTTTAAAATCTCGATTTAGATCTTCTAAATAGTAACTTTGCTCTTCGCTAAGCACTTCATTAGCATGATTTAATTTTAAATAGTCTTGAACTGCCTGGTAATAAGCACGGTTAGAACCAAAGTGCTCAATAGCAAATTGAGAGAACTGGTTATTTATCTCAATTGCTTTTACACGCATACTCTCATCAGGATAAGTGTTTTTTACCAAAGAAATAATTGAAGAGAACATTGAGAAAAAGCAGGCTGCTTTATCATAAGCTAAGATGGTATTATCAAAACTTCGTTTATTAGCTTCTTGCTTAAAGATGCGATCTAGCGCTTCTTTTGATAGTTTAAACACGCGCTTTTGGATAAACTCCAAATCGCTCTCAGTTTGTGGTAAATAATTTTTTATATCTGAGCTAGAGTCAAAAGCTGGTTTTTCAAAAAATTCTTCTAGTGCTGCAATTTCTAAGTTTTCCAATCTATTTTTAGTCTTAGTTTCCACTGAATGCCAACCTTATTTTTAAGTTTATAATGCTTATGAACTTTAGTAGAGCCTATTAAGGATTCTTTACTCTTTCTTAATATTCTTTAGTTAATCTTTTATCAAATTAGTTAGGTATTTTCCAATGATTAGAGATAAAAAAAAACTTCTCTTCTTATTTTCAATTCTAGTTACTGCTATTCAGTATCTTACCGCATCAATCCAATGGGATTTTTCAGCTGGAGTTGAACAGCGCTACCTGGATATTGAAGAAAAAAAGGATTATAGTAACTACTTTTTTAGCCAGGATACCCTTGGTAATCTCCTGATGGGTGCTGAAAACTCTGGTATCACCAACCAGTATGTACTTAAATCTTCAATGATAAACCTGCAGGCAACTGCTAACATAGAGCTCTTAGACGACTGTTTTAGTGAAATTTCTTTTGCTTATGCTTTTTCAAGAAAAAAACGTAACCCTTTTACTAAAAATACCAACTACCGCGGCAATGTCATTGAAGTACCTTCAGGCAACCAGGCTACTTTTTCATCACTTAGTCAGCAAAATCCTTCTCTCTTCCCTTCCGAGCAATCTCTACAGCTAAGTAACCGCACCAGGGAATACGAGTTAAGTGCACTATATGGAAAAAAATACGCTCTTAAAGAAGACTTATTTTTAAAAGCATCTATGGGTTACTTTTTTGAAAGGACACGTTTCTCCTACCATAGATTTCTTCCTTTTCAAAGCATTAACTCACACGGACCATCTATAAAAGTCGCTATTGAGGCGTTGCTTAGTCCTAAGCTGCGCATTGAAGGTTTTAGTCATTTAAAACTAGCTAGCACTTCATCTGGACACTTTAGCTCATCGTTACTACCTAAAAGACCTTCATTAGTTTTTGAAGCGGGTGTTAAATTTGCTCACTGCATTACTAAAGATAATGAAGCTCCCCTCTACCTAGGATTAAAACTTCAGCATAAAAAAGGGCAGAGCTTAAAAACGAGCAAACTTAGTCGTATTTATGACACCTCTCAACTTCGCTATGTTCCTATTAATAGCGAGTTTAGCATTAGAAAAAAAGCCTACCGCATCGTATTTTTCATTGAAAAAGAGATAGGAGCTTAAACCTTATGACTAAACTTCCTCCTAGGACTACTCCTATCAGCACGATAAACTATCTCCCCAGTCACGACTCTAGACAAAAGCTGCCTGAAAGTCTGGGCAGCTCTGCTATAGCTGTTATTGATAAAGGCGACTTCCCTACTATACCCTCTAGCTACTTAAAGGTGCTTGAATCTGCTTGTGTCTTTTTTAAAAACAAAGCTTTTTATTCTGGACTTAGTCTAAAAGATATAGACAAGCGATCTGACATTGCAAGAAGAAAAATAGCTGAAGCCTTTAGACTGCGCAACATAACCCTAATGGCACGTAAGTTTTGGGTACACCCTAAGAAATTCTCAGCATTTATTTCCCTGCTTACCCCAATACTTAAACATTCAGTAAAAATTTCAGGCCTACCTAGGCCTTTAGATGAAGAAGAAGAGCTTGAAGAGGATGCCTCTCTAGTCTACTCTACAGTAATGGATGCTATATGCAGCAAAGAGCGTCTCACCTTTCGTGATGCCAAAAATAAAGAAAGAGGCAGCTACCTACTTAACCTAAGTCATAGCATTGAGCAAGATGGCAAGGGCCCTACTCTACAAAAATACTTAGACAACTACCTAGCTAAGAAAAAGCTTCGCGCGACCTCTTCTCCTAAATTTCTACTTATGAAAGTTAAAGCTATAAAGGCAAGCACATCTAAGCTTCATAGCTTACCTTCTAAAATTTTCCTAAAGGTTCATAACCCTAAAACAAATGCTAAAAAGCTGCAAAAATACCACCTTAGGTGTATTCAAGTAGCCCCTCAGCAAAAACAAGAAAGCTTAATCTTTGATCATGAAGAAAATAGCTGGTTTCAATTAACCCCTGACAGCTCAAAAGCAATTAGCTCACCATTTCGCTCTGGCTATGCAAATGAAATAGCCAACAAAGTCCATTTACTTTATTTCGAAAAAGCATAAACTCTTTTAGCGAGTTCACTCTTAATACATAGGCAAGAGCTTTTAAAACGGAGGCTTGTACCATGCTCAAAGTATATACAGTTGAAGCGCTTAGTGACAACTACAGCTACATCCTATATAACGACGATTCTAATGAAGCTATTGTCATAGACGCACCTGATGCTAGTCCTATTATGACCGCTCTAGAAAAGCTTAATAAAAAGCTTTCCTACCTACTCATCACTCATCACCACCATGACCATACGCAAGGGATTCAAGAGTTACAAAACCGCTATAACTGCCAAGTGATAGCTCCTAAGTACGAGGAAAAACTGATTCCAGATGCTACAAGCTTTGTAGAAGAGGGCTCTTTTCTAAACCTTCTTGAAAGTGAAATACAAGTTATTCACACCCCTGGCCATACCTTAGGACACCTTGTCTATTACTTACCTCAAGAAGCCTTTCTCTTTTCAGGAGATGCTCTTTTCTCATTGGGTTGTGGTCGTTTATTTGAAGGCAGCGCTAGCCAAATGTATCAAGGCCTTGAAAGAATAAAAAAACTTCCTAAGAAGGTACAAGTATTTTTTGGTCATGAATATACAAAAAGTAACTTAGACTTTTCTTTATCACTACTACCTGATG
>JAACFD010000078.1 GCA_009937555.1 Chlamydiales bacterium
TGGTGGATAAGGTTAATAAATGCTCTTAATAGGTTTCCTAAATTACCTCTGATTAGTCCTGAGTCTACAAAGGTTTTAGCAATGTCATCAAAACTAGCAAAGTACTTTACATTTACGAGTTCTCGCAAGAAGTCAACAACATCTGCAGCTTCCCATGCAGCCTGACCTTTTGAGCCATGTAAAGCAATAGCCATAACTAAAACGCTTTTCCTATCATAGGTATCTATATACGTAGAATTGACCCATTTCATATCTAATTTATGTCTGTGTATAGTCATCATTAGACGGTATAGGAAGTTATGCTTTGGGGTATTTTTCCACGCTAGCATGATTTCCATTGAGGGTTTGCCTGACTTTTTCCAGTTTTTATTGTAGTTCACCTCATATTGACAGAAATCACGAGTTTGTGCCCTGAAGAACATGTCAATAGCCATAGCAACACTTTCTAAAGGGAATGAAGATAAAAATTGTTTGGTCATATGAGGGAAAATTCTAGCAAGTTCCTCGTCACTAAGCTTAGGATTACGTTTTTTTACCAGGCGTTTGAGTCTGTCTTTTTCATTTTTTGGGAATGAAAAGTTTTCTTCTTCTTCAAATGCTGTAAAAAATAGTGTGGCAATACGTAGGTTTTCTTTTACCCCCTCTATTGGAGGTGCCTCTAAAGAAACAAAAGTTCGATAATTCTTAATGCCGTGAAGAGAGTAATTTTTTAGTATTCTCAGGTCAGCATCAGGAGAATCTAGGCATAGTACTATGGCGGAGTTTTTTAGATGGATACTGCTGTAAAACTCTTGCTGGTGTAGGTTGATAAGGTTATGGGCAATGAGCTTGATTTTATCAAAGTCTACTTCGTGAAAGAAGCTCTCTGGCATATTCTCCTCAAGCCATAAGTAGAACTCCTGGAACTTCTTGCTTTCTTGCTGCACGGCATTCATGAATTCTTGATGAGATTCAACGGCTTGATGAGCTTTACTTGACATACTCTTAAACTCCATAAAATAAAGGATAAACTGAACTTTTGCTAGAAAAGGCTTCAATTCGGTTTATGCTATTTTTTATTTAGATAATCAAGACTATTTTTTTAGTAGTCGCAACCCGTTTAGTCCGACTAGCAAAGTAGATCCTTCATGGCAGATAACAGCTAGCCAAAGGGGGACTATCCCAAAAAGAGCAGAGAAAGCAGTGGCTATAATGGCAACTGTAGATAAAATAAGGTTTTGCTTGATAATGCTACTTGTTTTTTTAGCAAAGCCTATAAGCCAGTTGAGCATATAAAGTTCTTCATGCATTAAAACAATGTGAGAAGCATCTATAGCTCTTTGACTTCCAATCTTTCCCATAGAAATAGCGCAGTGGGCTCTGGCAAGGGCAGGGGCATCATTAATTCCATCACCAACCATAGCAACTGTATTTTTTTGTGAGAGTTGTTCTATAAATTTAAGCTTATCTTCTGGAGAGAGCTCTGCATTAAAGGATGAAAAACCTAACTCTTTAGCTAGCTTTTCAGCATTGTTATGATGATCCCCGGTCAGTATTCTAGTATTTAAACCCTGACTATTAAGATCTTGAAGCAGTTTTTTTATTTGTGGCCGCAGTTCATCTTTCAACCAGAATAAAGCTAAGTGGTTTTTACTATGAAATACAGCAAGTGTATAGGCCTGTTCCTTTGCAAGGGCTATTTTTTCTTCTAGCATAGCTTTAGGCAAAGTGGGGGGTAACTCTAAGTTTTCCTGACTTTTTCCTATATAGACCTCAAGTTTTTCTCCCTTTATTTCTGTTGAGGCGCGAACCCCAAGGCCAACCAAGTTTTCAAAATTATCTACAGTTTGTAGTTGAAGTTCACTTTGCTTAGCTTCTTCAATTAAGGCACTGGCAATGGGGTGGGAACTACCAATTTCTATAGAGGCAGCTATCTGAAGAGCAGTATTTTTATCTATTTCTCCGTAAAGTATTTCTGTTTTTTCAAGCTTTAACTTCCCTTTGGTTAGTGTGCCTGTTTTGTCAAAAATAAAAGTGTCACACTTTGCTAATCTTTCAAGAGATACACCTCCTTTCAACAGAATACCTCTTCTAGAGCAGGTACTGATTGAAGTAAGGTAGCTGATGGGTAGAGCAAGTATTAGAGCACATGGAGATGCAGCGATTAAAAAGGCTATAGACCGGTAAACGGATCCTTCTTCACCTAGAAAAGGGATATTTAGTAAGTATGGAAGGCTAACAGAAAATAAAATGCTAAGAGCAATGACAGTTTGAGCGTAACGTTCTGAATACTTATTAAAGGTTTTTTGTAGTTTAGGGCGCCTTTCTTGAGCCTGTGTAACCAAACTGATGAGTTTGGATATGGTAGAACTTGAATAGGGGTGAGTAGTTTTTATGATAAGGTAACCGTCGTAGTTAACTGAACCTGAAACAACAGTTTCATCTACCTGTTTTTTAATTGCTCTACTTTCCCCAGTAATTTGAGCAAGGCTAATAGTAGAGCAGCCTTCAATCACTACTCCATCTAGTGGGATAGTTTCCCCAGCCTGGACTAAAACATGAGATCCAACAGGAATATCTTTGACTGACTTTTCAAATGGGATGCCCTGAGCATTCAAGACCATTGCTTGGTTAGGGCTAGCTTTATTTAACTGATATAATGAGCTCTTTGCTTTAGCTAAGACAGCGTGTTCTAAAGATCCAGAGGTGGAAAAAAGGACTAAAAGTAAGCCTCCCTCAAGTTTACTCCCTATAAGGAAGGATAAAAAAGCTGAAAGGGTCATTAAAGCTGAGATATTAATTCTTAACTGACTTAGAAGTTCAACAGTTCTAACTAGAGAGGGGGTTCCTGCTAGAAAGTAAACTAAAATAAGTAGACTGTTTGATAAGGGAAGGTACTGTGGTAAGTAGCTTAGAGCAAAAGCTGCTAGCCATAAAAAAGCAGCAAGCAAAGAAGCTCTAAGTTTAAGGTCTTTCCCAAAAGAGCGGGAATTCTTCGTAATAAAGGGGTTGAACTGATCATCACAGTTGGACTCAAAAAAGTTTTCAAAAAAGACTGGGGTAATGTGTACGGTTCTCATAGCTTAAAAAAAACATTCGGTTAAATAGTAACAAATGCCCGTGCTTAAGAAGAAGATGCTCAAGTTCCAAGTTAGGGCTGTAATCGTTTTATTTCTTAAATAGCGACTGATGAAAAAAGCGCTGCAAACAACAGCTAAAGTAGTTGTTGTTAAAACGCCTGTAATACCATAAAAGTAAAAGGCAAGCAGACAAAATGTACAAGCAGTAGCGCTTCCCATAGCTGAAAAGAAGCCTTGCTTCACGGGGTGTTCTTGTTTTGCTAGTGTTAATCCAAGCTCTTCTTCAAGCATAACTTTTAATAGGCGGTTGTCATCAGCCATTAATACATCTAAAACCTGCTCAAGGAGCTCACCCTTAAATCCTTTTGCGGCATATATAACTCCTAGCTCTTCTCGCTCTTGCTCTCTATTTTGCTCAATTTCCTGTCTCTCTTCTAGCGTAAGTCTTTTAAGTCTCTCTAGGTGGGACCAAGACATTAGTGCTGATAAAGCCCCTTTCCATACTGTCCAAGCAACTGCAAAAAGGGCTAACATAGCTAGCTGTAAGTCTTTTTGGATGGTAACAGGAGTGAAACTTAGGATGATTGCTAGTAAAGTATAAATAAGAGCGGTGTCTTTTAGGGAGCTGCTAAAGCAGGAAAGGTGGTCAGGAAGCTCTGGCCCGTGAGTTTCTACAGAGGTTAGCATTCCCTGAACATGTCTTTCTGCAACATGGTGTAGGGCATCTTTTCCGTTAAAATGGGTGTGCTCGCTCATAAATTCTCTAGGTATACTAAGGGTTATATTAAGATATTAAGGATCATAACAAGACAGTCAGATTGCTTCAATTGTCTTTTTTTAGTAGTTTGTTTGGTAAATCAAAATTTGAATTAAACCTGTAAAAGGTAAAGTATCTCTATATTCTTGATGGTTGAGTCAATTGCACCAAATAGGGTATAATTGCGAGAAAATTCTTAGTGCAGGCACTTGAATAGCAATATCTATGGAGGATAGCTTTTGAAACTCAAACAAATTATACTTCAGGGGTTTAAGTCTTTTTGTGATCGAACCGTTTTATCATTTGATGTCCCTATAACCGCAATAGTTGGCCCTAACGGCTGTGGTAAATCTAATACTTCTGATGCAGTTCGCTGGGTACTAGGGGAGCAGTCTGCAAAATCTCTTCGTGGTGACAAAATGTTTGATGTCATCTTTTCAGGAAGCTCTAAACGAAAAGCTGCCAATTTTGCAGAGGTAGTAATTGTTTTATCTGAAATTAATGGGGAGCTACCCCTTGATTATGAAGAGATTGCAATCTCTAGAAAATTATATAGGAACGGTGACTCATGTTATTCTATTAATAATCAAGAGGTGCGCCTGAAGGATATTCATAGTCTGTTGATGAATACCGGTTTAGGTAAAAATTCCTACTCAATTTTAGAGCAAGGGAAGATGGATGAGGTAATTGTTGCCTCGCCTCAGGAAAGAAGGGCGACGTTTGAGCAAGCATCTGGTATTCTAAGATTTAAGCAGAGTAAAAAAGAAGCTCTCAAAAAGCTCGAAGCGATGGAAGGAAACATTGTTCGCTTATCTGACATTTCATCTGAAGTTGATAAGCAGATGAGGGTTTTAGAGAAGCAAGCAGAAAAAGCAAAAGAATTTAAGTCGAATAAATCTGCTTTTGAAGAGCTGGAAAAATCTTTAGTTTATAATAAATGGCAAGCGGCTCAGCAAGGCTTGAAGAAAAGCTCGGAAGCATTAGATCAATGTGGGGAAAAAATTGATGAAATTCAGGAGCAAACCAAGCAACTGGATGAAGATTTAACTAATGCGATTAAAAAACTAGAAGAAGAAGAAGGGCACTACCAAGAGAAAAATGAGCACCTGTTTGATAAAAAGAAACAAGTAGAGTTATTGGAACAGGATATTAATAATAAGTCCAAGCAAAATCAGGACTTGAAAGAAAAAGAGAAGCAACTAAAAGAAGAGGTGCAATCCTTTTTTAGAGACTCTAAGACTGCAGAAAAAGATTATAACCAAAATAATAAGAAGTTTGAGAAACTTTCAGCTGATCATGAGAAGCTTATGCAGGGCTTTGAGGATCTTAGAGAGAAGGTTCAAAAAGAAGAGAGTAACCTTCAAGAGCTACAGCAAGAAGTAAAGCAAGTTGGAGATAAACGTTTTCAAATTCACCAATCACTTGCTGCTGTTGAAGCTAATTTTCAAGAAACTAAGCTAAGGCTAGAAAATAATCAAGAAAAGCTCACCCAGTTTGAACAAAGAAAAAAAGCCCTGTTTAAAAGAAGGGAAGGCCTGTCAAAGCTTGCAGATGAGAAGAGGTCGAGAGTTCAGACTTTATCTGCTCAGGTAGATGAGATAAAAATTAAAGTCGGAAAAGTTCAGACTGAGAAAGATGGTATCACTCAAAAGCAAGAAGAAGTAGGCAAGCAATTTAAAGCTGCTTCTGCAAATTTATCAGAATGCCGTGCTAAGCAAAAAGTATTGCAGCAAATGAAAGAAAGCTCTGATGGGCTAAGTAATGGAGCAAAGGCTCTTTTAAAAGCGAGCCAAGACCCTAAAGGTCCTTTTCATAATGCTGTTGGAATGTTAAGTGACAAGATAAATACAAAGAAAAAGTATAATAAGAGTATTGCAGCCCTATTTAGACCTTATGAAAATACTCTATATGTAGAAGGTGCCCAGAACCTTAAAAAGGTTTATCAGTATATTAAAAAAGAAAACCTTTGTGACTTATCCATTTGTTTACTTGATAAGGCTAGTGATGCTTTAGACCAAGTACCCTTTATTGAGAGCAGTCAAGTTCTCCAAGAGAGCTTAAAGAATGTATCGCTTGTTGATGAGGTTGACCTTTCAAAAGTAGGTAGTGTTCAAGCCCAGCCATTCTTAACAGAAGATGGAGCTCTTATCAATGAATGGGGCATATTATCAATAGCCTCAGGGAAAGAAAGCAACCGTTTTGTACGTAATGCAGAACTTCAAGACTTAGCCAAATTGATTACTGAAACAGAAAAAGACTTAAAGCAGCTACAAGAAAGTACAGAGAAGCTAGAAAATGAAGCTAAGCTAAAACAGCAAGAGCTTATTCAGTTAGATAAGCAAAATCGTACTATTGAAATGAAATTAGTTGAAGAGAACTTTTCTCTTCAAAGAGCTCTTAATGATATGAATGAGGTTGATAACCAGGTAAGTAAGCTAGAGAGTGTTTTTGAGAATATCCAAAGAGAGCGAAAAGAGCTTTTTGATAAGAAAAAAGCGATTGCTGAAGATGTAAGCTCTTTTAAGAATCAAGTTAAAGAATTGGATAAAGAGAAGGATAAATTAGAAAACAGATTAGTTAAAGAGCAAGGCTTGTTTGATAAGTTGCGCAAAGACTTTGAGTTAAGGCAAGAAAAAATATCACAGTCAAAAGATCAGTTAACCGCAACTAAGCGACTACTTGATTTATTTGTAGCTAAGAAAGAAGAAGGGGAAAAACACCTAACACGCTTGCAGCAAGAGAGTGCACAAGTTCAAGAGCAGCTTGATGCAAATAAAGAAGTTTCAAAAGACATGCAAGAGAAAAAGCGTGAGAGTGCAGCAGAGCTAAAAGAAGCTCAAAGCTTACTCAAAGAACAACAAAAGCAGGTGAAGCTTAGCAAAGAAGCTATTGAAGGAATTCAAAAGAAAATAGTTAAAAATCAGAACTTATTTAAAGATCACGAGAATAGCAAAACTAAAGTAGCTATAGATCAAGCTCAGTACGAATCGACTTGTGAAACCATGAGTAAAGAGCTTTTGGAGAGGTATGAGATTAATGTTGAAGAAGTAGCTCCTGAAGATTATCAACTTAAATTACCGCTAAAGGATGCTGATAGAAAGCTGGTGGAACTTAGAAAGAAAATTGAGACTGCTGGCGATGTTAACATGACAAGTATCGAGGAGTTTGATAAGTTAGGCCATAGAAAAGAGTACCTTGAAAAGCAAATGGGAGATTTAGGAGAGTCTAAAGAAGAACTTCTGAATATTATTCAGCAGCTAGATGATGAATCGAGAGAACAATTCAAAACAGCAATGGATATTATTAATGAGAACTTCCAAAAGAACTTTAAGATCTTATTTAATGGCGGGGAAGCCAGTCTAAAATATACTGATCATCAGGATATACTTGAAGCGGGTATTGATATTGCTGCAAAGCCTCCAGGCAAGCACATGCGTTCTATTAACTTGCTTTCAGGCGGTGAAAAATGTATGACTGCAATAGCCCTACTATTTGCTATTTTTGAGCATAGACCAGCTCCATTTTGTGTACTAGATGAGATTGATGCTCCATTAGATGATACTAATGTAGCCAGGTTTGTAGATATATTGAGTCAGTTTATCAATCGAACCCAGTTTATTGTTATCACACACAACAAACGAACAATGGCTATGGCAGATGTTTTACTGGGTGTTTCTATGCAAGAAAGAGGGGTCTCAAGGATATTGGCAATGAATTTCCAAAAAGCAGAAAAGCTAGTTGAGATGGCACAAACTTAAGTAAGGAGATATATGTTAATCGGTATACCTAAAGAGCTTAAAGATCACGAATATCGTGTAGGTGCTACACCCAATATGTGTGCAGCATTAGTGCAGGCTGGACATGAGGTCTGGGTGCAAACTGAGGCTGGAGAAGCGATAGGCTACTCTGATGAAATGTATGAGCTTGCTGGAGCTAAAATTGTAGGTAGTATTGAAAAAGCCTATGAAGCCGAGATGATCATAAAGGTGAAAGAACCTCAGGAGAGAGAATTTGGCTTAATGCATAAAGGGCAGATACTATTTTGCTATTTACATCTAGCGCCAGATCCTGAACAGACAAAAGCTTTAGTTGATAAAGGTGTAGTGGCTATTGCTTATGAAACTGTAACTGACTTATATTCTCCTCGATTACCCCTTTTAGTTCCCATGAGTGAAGTTGCAGGAAGAATTGCAGTTCAGGCTGGAGCCCACTCGCTTCAAATGGCAAATGGTGGTAGAGGTACTCTTTTGGGAGGAGTGCCTGGAGTGAACCCTGGGCGCGTGGTAATCTTAGGGGGAGGGGTTGTAGGAACCCATGCAGCTAAGATGGCAATGGGTCTTGGAGCTAAGGTAAGTATCTTGGATAATAACCTCTGGAGACTTAGAGATCTAGATGACTTATTTCAATCAAGAGTTCGTACTATTTATAGTTCAAAGCCTGAAATAGAGCGTGCAATATCAACAGCAGATTTGGTAATTGGTGCCGTTTTGATACCAGGGAAAACAGCCCCAAGGTTAATTGACAAAAGTATGCTTTCTCTAATGCCAAAGGGATCTGTAGTAGTTGATGTGGCTATTGATCAAGGAGGCTGTATAGAAACCGCAAGACCAACCACTCACTCAAGCCCAACGTATATCGTAGACGGTATAGTGCACTACTGCG
>JAACFD010000079.1 GCA_009937555.1 Chlamydiales bacterium
ATTGATTCATTCTAAGTTATTTAAGGTTTTTTTTTCCTGTTTTTTATTTTTATAAAAGAAATAAATTGAAGCAAAGCAAAGATTTATTTTAAACATAAATTAACTAATTATAAACAGTAGAGGTATAAGGTGACACACAAAGCCCCGCCGATAGCCCTGGAGTCCAGGGAAACTTGCTTATCTTTAATGCTCTCCCGTTTAGAGTCTTTAAATAAACACTTCCATGAAGTTAAAGAATCTGGGACCCCATTTGAAGAGGTTGTTGCATCAATAGCAATTTCTAGATTTGAAGAGTTTTACCAATTAGTAAATGCTGAGCATTTTAATAGTAATTTATTTCCTCATATCAATGGCATATTAGAAAGAGATAAAGCACTAGACCTAGTTGACTTATTCTCAGTAGCACACATGTCTAATGCTGTAAGATTTACTAAAACAGTAGGTGTTATTGATACAAAGACAAAAGAAATTGCTGATCTTAGAGAAGATTATGAGGAGCTACGTGCTTCCCTTAGAGTTTCTGTAAGAAGGCTAGCTGAAAGATCACCTGAATTTTTATCTATTATGCAAGATTTCTTCTCTAAGACAAATCCTAATGAATTTCTCTTTACCTTAGATGATTTAGCCTTTTTAGGGGATATCACCCACCTACCAGAGGAAATTGGGGAAGAAGCAGCTAGAGCTTTAATCCACAAAAGAAGCGCTTTTATTGGCTAGGTAGAAGCTAACTCTCACCTTGAAGATGTGAGTACGTTATCAGCTAGCTTAGAGGCCGTTGTAGCACTCCGAGAGCAGCAATTAGCTGAAGCTGAGGCCCATATAGATAAACTTGACTCTGTAAGAGCGCTTGAGCTTGCAGAACCTGCTATTGGCCCAGAAGCTGTTGATTCAAAGGTATAACTTAATTTAAGTCCTGCTACCAAAAATACTACTACCAACACGAATACAGCTAGCACCCGCGCAGATAGCCTGTTCATAATCTGATGACATCCCCATTGATAAATAATCCAAGGGATCATTTTGGTAATATTTAGAGTTTAGTTCTTGTAAAAAAACAGCTAGATCCTGGAAGTTCTTTTCTATAATTGCTTTATTTTCTACATGTGCTGCAATTGTCATTAAACCCTTAATACAGATGCCTTCTAAATCAAGCAACTCTTTCCAACAGTCTTTCCAGCTATCAATACTTAAACCATGTTTAGAATTTTCCTGCGAAACATTCACCTGAATTAATATATTCGTTTTCAACTTTAGTTCTTCACTAACTTGAGATATTTTCTTAGCTAGTTCTAAATTATCAACAGATTGGATTAAATAACACTTTCCCACAACCTTTCGAACTTTATTCTTCTGCAAGGTTCCTATAAAGTGCCAACGAATATCTTCAGGTAGTTGTTTATACTTATCTAAAAACTCTTGTACTCTATTTTCTCCAAAATCTTTTTGACCCGATTGGTAAGCTACCATTATTTTCTCAATAGGCTGAAATTTTGACACACATACAAGAGTAATCGAAGCTGGGTCTTTATTCTTTTTCTTACAAACATCGACGATACGTTTTTTGGTATCATCTAAGTTGGTTTCAATCTCTTTCATTATCTAATTCTTTTAGACCTTTTGGTGTAGAAAAAATCTCATGCATTAATACTTTCTCTCTCATAGAGCTTTGGGAAAATAGTAGTAATTTAGCTTTTGATGGTCTTTCTCTTAGATGAGCATCAATACTGTAGTAGTCTTCTTCATGGTTAATCTCATTTGGCACATCATCAACTGTAGGAACTTTAGGCATTTCCATCTCTGCACGATCTACTTCCCAACTACGCCTTACCACTTTCTTCGTTTTAACTTCTTCCAGATCATCCTCAATTAAAGAGGGGTCTTCTTCCTCCATCTGTTTCAGTTCTTTCTCTAGTTGCGCTAATTCTCTATCCAAGCTAGTGAATGATTCTTGATCATCTTCTTGTTCAAAAACATCATCCTTAATCTGAGAACTACCAGATAATAGATCTGAGAGATCTCCAGGAAGTGTTCTACTTTCTGGTTTTGAGTGCTGAGTATCAGGAGAAGAAGCAGTAAAGTTTACTTTTTTACTAAACTGCGACTCTCCTTTATTTTGTGGTACATGGATATCGCGCTTTTTCTTTTTGGTATTAGGTAATATAAACCAAAAAGCAAACATCAATAAAATAGCAACAATATCTCCAACATCCATAACTAGCTCCTATTCTTCTCATCAGGCTTGGCTATAGAACGCCTCATATCTGTATCTGCTTCAATATTTTTAAAACGTGAATAGTCAAGTATTCCAAGCATGCCCTTCTTGAAAGCTTCTGCCATAGCTAGAGGAACCTGAGCTTCTGATTCCACAACTAAAGCTCGCTTATCTTTAATCTTAGCAAGATTCTCTTGCTCTAGAGCAACTGCCATAGCTCTTCTCTCTTCAGCTTTTGCCTGAGCAATTCTCTTATCAGATTCAGCTCTATCAGCTCTAAGTTTTGCTCCAATATTTTCACCTATATCTATATCTGCTATATCAATAGATAAGATTTCATAAGCTGTTTGAGCATCTAAGCCTCTATCTAGTACAATTTGAGATATTTTATGAGGATTTTCTAAAACTTCAGCATGTGTTTCTGTAGAACCAATCGCATTAACAATACCTTCTCCCACTCTAGCAATAACAGTCTCTTCTGTAGCTCCTCCAACTAGTTGGGCAATATTAGTTCTAACAGTTACCCTAGCGCGGCATAGTAACTGAACTCCATCTTTTGCTACTGCTGTGATAAAACCAGTTTTGCTGGGAGCATCAATTACTTTAGGGTTTACAGATGTGCGAACCGCATCTAAAATATCTCTACCAGCAAGGTCAATCGCCGTTGCTTGCCTCCAGCTTAAAGGAATATTTGCCTTATCTGCTGCGATCATTGCCCTAACAACTTCTAAAACCTTACCACCAGCCATATAGTGTGTTTCTAAGTCAGCTGTAGTGATCTGCTTAAGACCAGCTTTAAAAGAAGTAATTCTTGAGGCAACAATAATTTGAGGAGGAATTTTTCTTAATGACATCCCAATAATGTTAGCTAGAGAAATAGGGGTTCCAGAAATGAATGCTTGAAACCATAAACGAACAAATCCCCAGATATATAACAGAACAAATAGTCCTGCAATTCCTAAAATAGCAATCAAAAAATACGCTTCATACATAGCAAACACCTTGTTAATCTTCTTTCAATACCACATTTAAATGACCACCTTGGCCAGATTTTATAATAACTTTTTTCCCTTTTGGGATATACCCTGACTTTGATACAGCTTGATAACGCTTCTTTTCAACTTCAATGTATCCTGACGGTTTAAGATCTGAAACTACTTCCCCTTCTTGCCCCAAAAGTGCATTTTCAAACTCTGAAGCTAAATAGCCTTCTTGGTCTTCATTACTATATACTCCAGAAGAGGGAGAGTTTTTGATTTTGTTAAGCGCAACTTTAATTACAAAGTATACAGTTGCTAAACAGAAAAGGACATATATTATAAGATGCATAAGGTCAGCATCTTGCAAGGAAAACTTGTAAATACTAAATAGAATACCACAAACTCCAATAATCCCTACGATTCCCCCAGGAATAAAAAACTCAATAAATATGAGTACAAGCGATACAAATAAGATGGATAAAATACTAATCATTTTTTTCTTCTTTCTCTTTGCTAACAATGAGAATAGACCCTTCTAAGCGATCTACAATAATTCTTGTCCCCTTTAGGATGTATTCACCATTTGAACTAGCATTAAATATTTCCTGCTTAATTTTCACCTTCCCAGAAGGTCTTAATACAGTATAAGCTTCTCCAATGCTTCCTGCAATAGGTAAGTTCTCAAGCCCTTCAAAAGCTACATAACCTTGATCTTTGTTTTGCTCCTCTGCTGATATTAATGCAGAGAAGGGACTAGAGATAAAGATCTTCTTTCCAAAAGAATAAAGAAAGACTACAAGCAGTATGAATGCTCCAAAAAGATAAGACAACCGCTTTAACAGTTCCTCCCCTTGCACTGTAAGCTCAAGGCTATCTAAGCTAATAAAGCTATAGTTAAACCCTGGTATTAGTAAAGATACTAGTCCCATAAATAAAAGCACAACACCTACTGTTCCAATTATGGCAAAACCTGGAGTTACAAACAGTTCTATAAAAATCAGAGCAAATCCTAAAACGATTAATAGCACATCTAAAAGCCCAAATGTTTCTAATGAAAGAGAAGATAGTGCAATAAGCGTAAAGCACAATATGGCAATGATACCCGGGATACCAACCCCTGGTGAAGACATCTCATAATAAAAACCAAGCATCAAACCTAGAAATAAAAAAGATGAGATAGCTGGGCTAACTAGAAAAGAAAGCAACTGCAGCTTCCAATTTAGCTTAAAGTCATTTTTACTAATTGCTTCTGCACGAGAAAGATTTGGAGCTGAAGCTAGGTATGACTCTAATTCCCCTGCTTCTTTCCAAGCCTCTGCCTTATGTAAAAGGTTATCGCTCAAACCATACTGAATCAGGTCCTCAGCATTTAAAGTTAACAACTTCCCCTTGTCAATAAGGACATGATCAACATGAGCTCCCGAAAATTGCCCTTCTTTTAAAGAGTGTACTTTTCTAACTACTCCTTCTCGCTCAAGTAAAATAACATCTTTGTCCACCATAGCTTCTGCTAGATCTGGGTTACGGTGGAAGTGACGCGCTCTATTGATAAAGTCTGCACGAAAGGCTGAATTAATTTTTTCAGGAGCACTTTCAATCCCTGATCCTGTTTGAAAGACGACTTCTGCTGCACCCAAAGAAGATTGTTTTGTTGTAGCAATATACTGGCAAGAATAAGCAAGCATGGCTCCAGCTGAGTAAGCTCTATTATGAACAAAGGCTATAATAGGAATTTGTTGCTGTTTTTGAAAATCTCTCAAAAGATCTGCTATCTTCTGACTAGTGTAAGCTTCTCCTCCGGGTGTATCTAGCTCCATTACAATAAAGTCTACTGGATGATCTCTATAGTATTTAAGAGCTGATTGGACATATACCCATGTAGATTCATTAATGCCAGAAGACCAATCATTAATTAATAAATGCCCATACTCATAGTCTGGCTTCTGTTTTAACCCCCAGAACTTTTGCCCTAGAGCTTCTGTTTGAGCATTATCTTCTGTTTCAGAGACACTTAAAGGCGCATGACTAGCTAAAAGCAAACGTTTCATATCGCGATCATTCAACACAAGGTGTTCACCTTGAACTGAAAGAAGTCTCTCTTTACTAGAGTTACTAGCTTTAAAACTTAATTGCCCTTCTTTCTCATAAAGCTCTAAAGAGGGATCAAGCATACTATTAAAAATGCTCTCTAATTTAGGATTGCCTTCTAAATAATCACTTAAAAGGCTCCTTAACTGGCTCCTCAAAATGCTTTTTTCAGGAAGTGAACCTTGTTTATCTGTTAAACTCCCCCATACACTAAATTCTGTTATATAAAGCTCGTCAGTTAAAAAAGGGAGGATCGCTGCTATGCCACTAGCTTGGCCTTCAATCAGAAGCTTAAGGTGGAATCCTTTTTTCTTTTGTTGTTGTAAAAACTGTGCAAAATTTAAAACTTCAGAGTAATCCCCTCCATGAGCATTCACCTTAAGATATATCTCTATTGGTTTCTCACCTTCTTGATGTAGCTTTTCTATCTGTATTTGGGTATCTTGTAGTTGTTCTTTATTCAGAAAGCCTCTTAAGGAAAAAGATGCCTGAGCAAAAAGAGAGGAAGAAAAAAAGAAAACGAATAAAATGGTATTTAATAAAAAGCTATTCATTCCTCCAAAATATAATAGTATAAGGAAAAAACTGAAGTCTTTTCAGTATTTTTACTTTACTTCACCTAATCACAAGTTAGCGCTGTCGCTCTCACCTGCTCTTTCGCTTATAGTAACAAACAGCTGTACAAGAATCTTCATTTTGTAAAAACTTGCAAATTAATATGTTATATTTATAAAAGTTTAACATCATATATATCTTAGCTTAAAACCTCCTTGCTATAATCTTTGTATAGGCAAAGAATAATCATAATTAAAAGGAGAAAAAATATGTCAGATGACCTTAGTAGTACTGGTAGCAGCTTGGTTCACGAGTATAACTTGATTCAAGAAGTTATGAATAAAGAAAAAGAAACATATATATCTGATCCTGAAAAACTTTCATTTATAACAGAAAGCTTTCAAAACAAATTCAACGAATTAAGAAAAAGTAGCATCGAAGCATACACCAGTGCTAATACTGAGACCTTTAACTCAATATCTGAAGGCAAGCAAGAGAGCTTTACAGAAGAAGCAAATAAATTTAAAGCTTTCTTAGAGGTTTCAGTGTACAGTGTCATTGGAAGTAAAGAAGATACAGCTGAATACCCTGAACTATATGCTCTTATTCAGGAAGCTGAAACTTATGCTGAAGCTGCAGGTTCAGCTGCAAAGTTTGCAGCTGAGTATACGGCTGTGTTCAAGAGAAGTACATCTGGGCTGGCGGAAGCAAAAGATTTACCACTTCAAGAAGTAAATAACATCTTATCAACTATGTCAGCAGCAATGCAAGCAGGTCTGGAATCTAAAATTGCAGATGAACTTAGCACTTATCAAGAAAATTTAAACACTTTTACAGCTAACATTAAAGCGATGGTAGAAGACTTAGGTAGCTTAGAAAAAAACACTCTCGTAACTCTTGAGGAGATTAAAAGCTACCTATTATCTAACCATGTTAGCATTACAGTTTGGGACACTAGCTCTACTAAGGCTGATGCTCATGTTACAAGCATTAGTATTGATAAGTATACCGAACACTTAGAAAAACTAGCAAAAGGTGAATATACCCCATATAAGAATGTACGTTACACTACACGAGGTGATTATTGTGATCTTTTCAGTCTTAATAAGCTAGTTGCTATGGAAAATAAGTATGTAAGAATTACAAAAGGTAACAAAGGAATTCGATTTAAAGTTCCTAGTACTAGCTAAATACCCAAGGGGCACCCCTAATTACTTGGGACAGGTGAGGACTTTTAAATTGTTAAAGTTTGAATACACCTTGAAAGGTATAGAGTCAGAAATGCTCTTTTTAGGCTTCTCAGACAATTTATCTGAGCTGAATACTAGAACCATGATAGATATAGATATATCTCATCTTTTGCAGTTAATAGATTTAGAGCAAGCTAGAAGTATTTTCACTGAATAGCCTTTGCGGCATTAGAGTAGTGATATAGCTTAACATCATGAATAGACTGTTCCTGATCGCCACCGTAAATAACTGAAGGATTTTGGCACCTTGTTTCTACAATTTTTTTAAACTTATTAATACCTTTTAAAAATGATGAACTGAAAGTTTGTGCAGACTTAACTTCAATTGGAATTAGATCGTTAGCCCTTCGAAAAATAATGTCCACTTCATTTTGTTGCGAATCTCTGTAGAAGTATAGCCTATGCTCAAGGCCCTGATTCCATCTGGACTTAATAAGCTCAAGGATAACTAAATTCTCAAATAACTGTCCTCTTAAGGGGTCTCTATCCATTTGTGATGAAGTTTCTATATCTAAAAGGTAAGCAGCTAAACCCACATCACAAAAATATATTTTTGGAGTCTTAACAATCCGTTTCCCAAAATTTTCAAAGTACGGAGGTAGTAGAAATATAAGGTATGATGCTTCTAAAATTGAAAGCCAGTGAGATATAGTTTTAGAGCTAACTCCTACTTCATTGGCAATAGATTCTTTATTAAAAAGCTGACCAATTCGTCCTGCGCATAGTTTTAAAAAGCGTTGAAAAAGTTGCAGATTTTTAACTTCAATCATTTGTCGCAAGTCTCTTTCGAGATATGTTTGAACATAGTTATTGTAGGCTTTATTTGCCTCTAGGTTTTGCTCGTAAATTCTAGGATAAAAACCTTTACAGAGAATTTCATTAATAGAACAGCTTATTTGTTCGTCCTTGAGCTCTTCAAGGCTCATTGGTAGAAGGTGGAGTATAGCGGTTCTTCCCGCTAAAGATTGGGCAATTGCTCCTCTAAGACCAATTTGATGGCTTCCTGTTAGAATAAACATTCCATTTTTTTTATGTTCATCAACACGTACTTGTATTTCAGACAGTAATTTTGGACACTTTTGGATTTCATCGAGAACAGCTCCATCTGGATAATTATTTAAAAAACCAATAGGGTCGCTACTTGCAAGCTCAAATATTTGTGGAGACTCTAAATTAACATAAGGCATATTAGGAAAAATGGTTCTTACAAGAGTTGTTTTGCCTGATTGCCTTGGGCCTGTAATAGTAACAACAGGGTACTGTTTTGAAGAAGATATAAGCTCTTTGGCCATTGCTCTTTGGTACATTTAGCTGCCTTTCTTTATGTAT
>JAACFD010000080.1 GCA_009937555.1 Chlamydiales bacterium
ATCACCATCCGTATGAATAGATAAAACCGGGGTAATCAGAGAGCCTTCTGTTTCTCTTGGATCAGCAGAGATGTTATCATAGAGTCTAAACTGATGATCTGTTTGCCTAAATAGAGCGCCTCTTTTTTCTACATCTTCAGGTCTAATTTCAGCACCATGATGAGGTATTTGGAAGTACGCTAAACGCTTTCCATTATCATGGGATAGCTCAATGGCATGGGCTTTGTTCTCTCTTGTGAAAACTTGCTGTAAACTTGAAGCTGCAGCTTTCATGAATAGCTCTTCTTCTTCACTACTTAAAGCTCTAGAAGCAACGCATTTTACGCATCCATCTTCACTGAAAGGGTCTATGTTAATGTTAATTTTGCAATCACCTACAAAGACTTCTTTCAACACTAAAAAGTTTTTGCCAGCTTGAGTAAAGTCAGCAAAGTGATTGTCGAGAACCTCTCCATTTATAGCTATATTGCTAATTTCTCTAGGTATAAACCTTTCTCTAAAAGTGTGGGTTATGCTTGGCAAAACCCTGTCTACTAGATCGGTTTTACCTTGAATGCTAATATTAAACGTTCCGTCTGCTCCCTGAGAGCTTTCAATAAGGATAAGTTCTCCATCAATGATGGCTGTGGCATAGGGTAGAATACTTCTATCTTGACTTGGCTGGTATATCGCTGCTGCTATATCATGAGGATCCCTGCAAAGAGGAAGTTCTTTTTCAGCACCGGGATAGGATAAAGAAATGCTTTCTAAGTTACCTATCTGCTCAATACCTGCTTGAGTAAAAGCTCTGTATAACTCTTGCATAAGCGCGGAGAGTTCATCTCTTGGGAGCTCTTTAGCTAAGTTTATGGATAAGTTAGAATCCTCAATGTTAACAAAAACAGGGTCTGGTATTAGAAACAGCTTTTTATAGCTCCTTCTATCAAAAGGGAGAAAGTTTTTGCTAATATCATTAATATGTTCTGTGGACTTTGTATCTACTATTTGAACCTTTTCAGCATCTTCATCCTCTCTGATAGGCATTAAGCAAGAAGAGAGTTTAAAGCCTTTGCTTTGTAGTGTTTTTATGATATCTGCAATAGGCTCTTTAGTTGAAGCTGTAGTTACCTTGACAGCACTTGGATCTATAGCAGGATTCTCTTGAGAAAATTTGAGTTTAAAGCCTCTTGAATGAGGTGCAGACTTTATAATAAAAGGGAAGTTTAAAGGAGGTGTCAAAAGGTCAGCCCAAGTCCTTCCTCCTGTTAGAAATTTAATATGCTCTTTACCATTTTCCTTAAAGCTGCTACAGCTAATCCCTAACTTATCTACTATTGCTAGCTGTTCTAGTAGTATATTGATTTCATCACTAGCTAAGTCCGATGTAGACTCTAGTTGGAGAAGCTCTCCTAATACAGTTATTTTAACTCTTTTTCCATCAGGTGTTTTAAAGTTTAAGTCAAAATTTTCACCTCTTTCTCTAGCCATGATGTTTGCTGCAATGGTATCTAGGGCAATGACCTGAGAGAAGGGTCTGCCTTGTATAACTAGCTGTGTATCGAGGTAGTTTTCTTCTCTTGTCCTATTTATTTTTTCTATTTCAGCTAATACTTGCTGGGCTTCTATATCTGAAATAGCACTAGGAGTGCTTACTGTCAGGTTGTTATCTTCTTGTTTTAAATAGAAGATCTTACCATTTGCTCGAAAGAGCTTACTATAATTTCTGTCAGTGGGAGGATTGAAATCATTTGCAAATGATGTGATTACTTTTTCACTTACTAGAGGCACTCCTCCGACAGTAGCATCTACATTTCCAGTTAAGTGTGGATTAGCAGTGAGTATGTTAAAGATTTGCTGTTTAAGTTCTTCTTGTTCATCAGCGCTCCATACATGATCAGAAGCTGAGATTAGCTTAAAGTTATTGTTTGTCTGTTTTAGGACAAGTCTCTTACCAGCTCCCACATTTATAATTCTAACAAAGTCTCTATTTCCAGGAGCAGGTCTAAAACGTGCTGTTATTTCACCTATAGCACAGCGTTCTTCTGTTAAGCGGGGAGGGATAGGGGTTATTTCACTAACAACTTTACCCTTATCAGCTATAGACTTTAAGATATTAGAGATCGTAAGGGGATCTAACTTCTCATTTAACATCAAACGTACTCTTCCATCAACTTTGAGATCGGTTTGTATGAGAATTTCCTTAAAGTCGAGAGTTTTAATAGTTAGAGGGGTACGATTAGCTGGAGTTAAAAAGAGAGCAGCAAACTTTTCTGATAGCGTCCCATCAGGAAGAAAATTTTTAATTAGTTCAGCATTAGTATTTCTCATGCTAGTAATGTTGTAAAGGATTGCTTCTCCTCCTGGACCCATAAGTCCGGTGTTAAAGCTTTCAATCCCTCTTTGTAGACGATACATCTCAGCATGAGTTAAGCTGTCTCTAGGTTTTACTCTAATGCTTAGCTGCTGCGCTTGTGCAGGTAGGTTTGCTTGAGTAATTTTAATTGTTTTAGCTCCAGGCAACTTAAACTCTACTGTATCGCCAGGGGCAAAGCGTGATATTGGTAGACTAGCAGCAAGAAGGGCTGGTATATCTTCAACTCCGTCTATATCGACTTTCTTAAGTAAGCCATTTTTAGCAATGCTTACTACTTTTCTAGCGGTAGCGATGGTATCAACAATACTACTAGCTTCTTCTGCTGAAACTGCAGAGCCATTGATTTCTAAAGCAATTTTATCTTCACCTTCAAGAGTGACTTTTTTAGTGATTATCTCAGCTATGTTGCCAGAAGCTGTTTGAACATAAAATGATTTGTTTAGATGGCGTCCTCGCATACGGCCACTTAACTCTTTGAGTAAAGCAGAGATGTCTAAGGTTGAACCATCACAGACCTGAACGTCGGCATCCAGTCCAGTACAAAACTCTCTAAAAGTGCTTTGAATTTTACCAACTCGCACTTCTGACGCTTTTCCAGCATCAATAATCTCAAGCTTTGTAATAAGTTTATTGCCGCACTTACTAGCAACTAACTTAGCTTTAAACTCGCCAAATTTAGAACCTGCAGTAGTGGTGATTAAGCATGAGCTACTACTATCTCCTCTAGCTTCAAGTACTTCTTGTAGTTTTCTCTGTATCCCGTCGTGTAAATCACTGTCTTTATTAAATTTAAAACCAGCACCAGACATGTCGGCCATAACTATTCCACCTTAACTTGTATAATGATTAAACTCGTATCTAGTTAAGCTATACAAGTTATGCTAGTTTTTATGCAAATAGCTTTAAGAGAGGGAATATATGGGTAGAAAGAAGGTGAAAAGAGAGGTAATAAGGGAAAGTTAAGGGAGAAGTATTTAATTACTTCTCCCTTAACTTTTTAATAACTTACATGAGTAGGAACCGCTTTAGTGTTAAGGGCTCTGTCTTTGTCATGTTGCTGAATTTTTTTAGCTACTTGAGTAGCAGCTGTTACAGGAAGTTTATTATTTAAGTCTATTCTGAACATATAGCGATGTCCACAAAAGCAAACTTTCCTTACTGTAGCATCAACTCCTTGGTTTTTAAGAGCTCGTTTGATGGCTTGCTCTTGAGTCTCACCTTTTTTAAACCAGCTCTCCACTCTTGGTTTGAAGTTATGTCTTAAGTACTGCTTTTTAGAGATCATCTCAAAAAAGCTGGTATTAGCATTTTTCACATGAGCAGCTAGAGCTTTTTCAAATGATTTAGTACCGTTTACATTTAGCCAGTGAAAAAAGCTCAAACAGTATTGGTAGGTAAAGTGAATCTTTCTTTTATTAAATTCTCTAAAGTCTTTAGCACTAGCAGTTCTGTTTAGAATAGTATTGTTATTTACCCCTAGCTGATTTAGCTGTCTTTTATGGATTTCAATCGCTGATGGAGCGCGGTTTTGTCCTTTTTGTTTAGCTGCGGCCCTTTCCATAACATCAGACTCAAAAGAAACAACACGTGCATGCTTTAGCGTTTTAGCTGTAGCAATTGAAAAAGCACCTCTGTCGCTACCATAGTCTACAACCGTTACGTTGCCTTGAGGGTTATCTTTTTTAAGCTCTGCTGATATAGCTTTCCATCTGGTGTGATTTTTATCCTTTCTATAGCCTTCTAGCTTTCTGATATCAAAAATATCAACGGCTTCATTTAGAGAAGCTAAAGCTTCTTTTGAAATACCTACAATAGAGCTGTCAATATTTGATGACTCTTCTTGCTCATGTTTAGAGGTTTGAGGTGAGATTTCTGGGGAGTTAACGGAGCTTACTTGCATGTTATACCCTTTGGTTAAGGTTAGATAATGATTTTTAAATTAAGTTGATTAAGGCACTACTATTAGCAGAATTTTGTTTTAAAATAAGCTTAGGGCACATACTACAACCTTGTTTATCAGATGAAGAAAGCATTTATACTGATAACGTAAGTTAAATGCAAAGGTGATTTTCTTTAGAAAACTCTAGGCAGTGACCATGAACTTTGCTTCTCTCTATACTCATTTTTAGGGAGTTGAATAATTAGAGGGCTTTTTCTTTTATCAAGCCAGTTTAGGACAAGCTCTAGATCTTGAAATGAACATGCTGTGCAGCCTGCTGTAGGTGAACCTTTTTTACTCCAAAGGTGAAAGAAAATAGCTGAACCTAGCTCTGGAAGAGGAAGGTCATAGTTATGATGGATAAAAAATCCTCTATGGTAAACAGCTATTTCACCCATTTTTTCAGATTGGTTCCAATCTTTTTCAGGTAGTTCTGAGAGATTTACTATTCGGTTGTAGTATATAGAATTAGGGTCATCTACAGCTTCGCTTTCTGGTGCAATTTCAAAATAGTTTAGCTTGATGTGAGAGAGATACTTTCTATTTGTGTGTCCAAATGCTGTTCCAATCTCAAAAATGCCAGCAGGTGTTTTATAATCACCTTCAACTTTTTGAGGACCATCTACAATGGCCTTATGAATACCTCTTCCCCAGGCCATACCGTTTTTGCCTAAAGAACCCTTAAATGGGCCTAATACAGATTTCCATTTTCCCGACTTTTTTTCAAAACATTCAATAGATGCTTGATTAGATTCCCAATTATCTGATGTTACGACAATAACTTGTCCAGAAGTCTCTAATGAAGAAGAGAACAGGCTGGAAAAAAAACATAATGTAATGAGTATGGTTCGAAACATAATTTCCTTTAGGCTGTATTTTTTGGGGGATTATGATTTTAGATAATGTTTTTGTCTAGATAAATTAGCTCTTAGCTGTGATGCAAGCTTCGTAGAGTTTTTTCAAGTTTACCTCTCTATGTGCTAGAAGTTCTACTAGTATGTAGTTCTGCATATGCATTAAGCGATCTGCAAACAATGATACCGCCTCTTTTTCTAATCCTAAGCTACTTAGAGAGCAGCAGAGAAGTGTAACCGATAAGGTTCCTATCTCATAAAGTTCTTGATGTGTTAGAAGACCTTTTTGATCACCATTTGCCAGAATAAATTTATAAAGAGGAGCTTCTTTTAAGATCTCTGAGTCATATTCAAAGAACATGGGAAAGCTGTTAGAGCTTGGTAAGAATATTTCTTTACTAAAGTCTAACCTACGATGGTCTTGAAAGATTGCAGCAGAGAGAATAGCTATAATAACAAATTGCCTGTAAGCTAATTCTTTTAATCTATCTCTTTTAAGGGGTAAGACAAGAGGGTTTTGCTCAGCTTTAAAAGATGCTATTTCTTCTTCAAAAACAGCTCTTGTCAAAGAGCTTGGGGGGCATTCAGGGTAGAGCCCACTTAAAACGGGGATATTGTAGAGTAGAGCGTCTGGGGGCTTTATTAAAAGGTTTGTAAATAAAAGGTGTGCCAGTACATTTTGAGCATAACGCCGAATGACATAAGACTCTGACGGTATGCCGCAAAGGTAGGATGAAAAGAAAGTACTCCCTTTTCGTAAGTTTACTATAGTCTCTTCGCTAAGAGCAGCTTTTACTACTTGGAATGACTCTTTATTTTTTTCTTCCACAAGCTCAGTCTGCTCTTCTTTTAAGCTATTGAGTTCTTGGAAAGTATCTATGAGCCTAGATCTAGCACTTAGGTTTAATTGGCAACTTGCAAAAGTGTGATCAAAGCTAGAGGAGTCATTTCTTGAGTAAGCATAAAACAAAGAAGATGCTATATCCTCTTCTACACGAGAGGAGTGAGAGCTTTGCCCCCAGCGTCCTCCAATAAATGGTCGAATAATGAACCTCTGTGCTGAAGGAAGGATGATTAAAAAGCAGTCACTGTTAGATAATGGTAATACCTGTTCTTTTATAACTTTAGGTTTTGGTTTAGAAGGATCTTTATCTATGAAGTTTTCTTGTCGTAGTCTTGCAATATTAGATTCCGGTTCTTCGGCTATCCAAATGATATTAGGGTTTAAGTCGCCGCTTGCTGTGTAGAGCTTTTCTTGTGAGCCCATAAGCTTTCCAATATAAAAAGTCAGGTGATAGTTTGAATCACCAGAGCTTATTGAGATAAAAGCTTCTGAAAAGGATCTAAATGTACGTGTGCAGTTAGTAGGGGTCTTATCTATTACCCTAGCGGTCCTAAGTTGTCTAAATAAATCCATAACTTTATCTCTCGCAGCTACTATACCAGAGTTGCAGTTTAGAGGTAGCCCAAACGGATAATTAAAATGTCTATTAATAGAACAGCTAAGGGCAATAGAGCGTTTTTCATCGTCTCTAGAAGAGAGACTAGCTTTTGCACAATCTTGCAAACGTTTGGAGTATTTAGATCTACGTTCGGATTTAGGTAAAGTGGCACACTCTTTTGCTGCTATTATAGCTTGTCTACTGGACTCTGCTTCTTCAGTTAAGCTTTTATTTTCATGTTTCTGGATACTTAGAGAGGGTTTTTCGCAGCTTATACATAGCGGCCTTAGTTCAGAGTAGTTTTTTAGTAGGTACACAACCAAATCATTTGCAATATAGGCATTTATCCGAATTAAGCTATGGAGAGTTAGTGATAAAGTGCTAGGGGAGAAAAAAGAGGGATCGTTGTTTAGTACAGAGTCTTCAGAAACATTTCTTAATAGAATTCTAAAGCGAGCAAAGCCGTAGGAGTAATCATCTTCAGTATCTAAGCAGCTACTTAGTAGCTCTAGAGTTTTATCAACTAAACTACTGACCTTTCCCATAATTAATTGTCTATGAGGATGGTTTGTATAAGGGAAAAGAAGAGCTTTTTGTGTTTTACTTCCTCTGATTGCTCCATTTATACGATAGTTTGCATCAGATACAACTCTTTGAATACTGATAAAGCCTGACATGAATAGTTCCTTATACTATGCTGAATGAGGTAGTTTTACTAGAAAGAAGAAAGGGCTATGTTATAGTTTTCTCATTTTTGAGCCGAAAAATTAGTAACGTTTTCAGTTTAATATGTCAACAGAGTAAAGCGCACAAGCTTAAGCTTATGTTGCTTTAGCTCCTTCTAGAAAAATAGCCTCAAGCTTTGAAACATAGTCTGAAAATTTGAAGTCAGACATTGAGCGTTTAAGAGCATTTAAACTGAACTCTTCATACAAAGATTGATCGTCAATAAGCTTAGCAATAGCTCTAGCAACCTTTGATGGATCTGCGCCCATAGGGGTTGAAAGAATATCTTTAGTAGGATCATAAATAATTTTTGGTAGGTTTTTGGCTTTCCAGGTCCCATATTCAAATTCTTTAGGGTCAATTTCAGCGGGTATACAAAAAGCTGTTTTTTTATCTTCAACAGCTTCTACAAGTCCATCAACAGCATTTGCAATAACTGGCAGGGCTCTTGCTTGTGCTTCTAAAGCGACAAGTCCAAAGGGTTCTCTAAATGAAGGGGCTAAGAAAAGATCAATAGAGTCATAAAAAACAGTCATGTCTTCAACATACCCCTCAAAGGTAACAGATGAGGCAATACCTAGTTTATTAGCATAGTCTTCTAGAGCTTCTTTGTCTTTACCTGTTCCTGCTATACTAAGTTCTACAGGGTAACCTTTACTGATTAACTCTTTTATTGCGTGCAGTGCACACACAAAGCCTTTAAGAGGAACTAACCTGCCTGATGATCCTATACGCATTTTTTTATTGGCTTTTAGGGGGTGAGTTCTTTTGCTGTCTGCAAAATGAATGTCTGGTCTCAAGGGGTTTAAGACTTTTTCAATACAGGCTTTTTTCTGAGGCCACCTCAATTCTAAAACGCGCTTTGAAGCGTGAGAGCAGGCTATTATTTTGTCTACTCGATTGAGCATATTAAATTGTCTGCTATTTTCTTCAATAAACCAGCTAGCGCCATGATCGTAAAATATCTCAAGGCACTGCTTTTGGCTTGAAAAGATTTCACAGTTCCAGTAGAC
>JAACFD010000081.1 GCA_009937555.1 Chlamydiales bacterium
ATAATAGTTGTAGTTACTTTCATAACGCTTACGGATAATGTCTTTTTAAAGGTTAAGATGACAAGTGAAACTTTAAATTCAAATGAAGAATTAACAGTTATTAACTCTTTAGTTAATGACTGTAAGGAACTTGGGTGTATCTCGGAAAAGCGAATTCTTTTAGAGTCTCACCCTAGAGTTCAACTGTTTTTCCAAAAACCATCTCCTTTAAGGACATATTTACATGGTTTAAATGATGAGTGTAGTATAGCTATTTTGAGCTTAATTTTTCTAAAGCAAGAGCATGTTTTCTTCTCCCCTGAAGGTGCTTTAGATATTTTTGAGAGCTTTAGGAAGCTCACAAAGCCCTTAATAGAGATAGAAAAGTTCTATAGTTCTATTGGCGGCATTTTAGGTTATCACTTACTATTTATGCGCCTAATTCAACAGCAAGATGCACCAGAAAGCTTTACAAGAGTAATGCAAGCCCCCGAAGGGGATGAATTATTTGAAAATAACGAATCTGTTGCTTTAGCAATAAAAAGTTTTATAGAAGCCTTTCCAGAACTAGCTCAGCTATCACCTGTGGCAGGAGCTGGAGAGCGTTTAGGCCTTACTGATAAGAATGGAATTCCGTTACCTGTCGCTAGGCTTAATTTCCAAGGTTACAATTTACTAGAGGGGATGTTTAGAGATATCCAGTCATGGGAGTATTTATACTATAAGCTCAAAGGGGAGACACACTTTATCCCTATTGGCTTAATGACTTCTGATACAAATGATAACCATCAAATCATTGACGAAATAGTAAAAGAAAACTCTTATTTTGGTAGAGAATCCTCTAAGGTTAACCTATTTAAGCAACCTGCTGTACCCGTGATTTCTGTAGGAGGAAAGTGGCTACTTTCAGAGCCTATGTGTTTGCATATGAGACCTGGAGGCCACGGAGCTATGTGGAAGCAAGCTCTAGATAAAGGGGTATTTAGAAACTTTCAGGCTGCAGGTGTGAGTCAAGTTTTTGTGAGGCAGGTAAATAACCCAGCAGCAGCTATTGACTACTCAGCAATTGCCTTTATGGGCACAGGTATGAAGAAGAGTGCAGATTTTGGTTTTGCCTCTTGTCCCAGAAGAGTTGGTGCTCCAGAAGGAATGAATGTACTTTGTAAAGATCATGAGGCAGCCTGGATTTCCAATGTTGAGTATACTGATTTTCAAAAGTATGGAATAAAAGATCAGCCTTTAGAGGAAGGGTCCCTATACTCATGTTTTCCCTCAAATACAAACATACTATTTGCAGATTTGAAAGCTGCTATTTCAGCGCTTGATAAAAAATTATTATTTGCACCCACTGTAAATCTTAAAAGTAGCTATAAATCATTCTTTGAAGGGGAAGTGGAAGAAGTTAATGGTGGTAGGGTTGAGTCTATGATGCAAAACCTTGCTGATGAGATTACAACACCTCTAGGAAAAGCAGAAAGCAAGCTTTCTAGCTTTATAACTTTTAATAAGCGTGAAAAAACAATATCGGTTACCAAGAAGCAGTACGATAGTAACTCAACTGACTTCTTAGATACCCCTTATAGTTGCTTTTATGACCTCCATAAAAGCTTTTATGAGCTCCTCTCAGTATATTGCAACTTTAACCTCTCTCCAGAGTTAAGTTCTGAAGAAGTAAAAAAAGAAGCAGTATTCCCTTTTTATTATTACCAGCATCCTGCTCTAGGGCCTACTTTTAGCATCATCGGGCAGAAAATTAAGCATGGCAGCATTGCTAAGGGGAGCTATCTTGACTTGGAAATTACCGAACTTGAATTATCTCAAATAGAACTCCAAGGAGCTTTAAGTATACGCACTGAAAATCCTCTAGGTTTGACAAAACATGATGATGCATATGAGTTTTCGTTTGCTCCAGTATGTTCTTTAGTTAACTGTATTGTTCAAAATGAAGGTTTGGATGTAAAAAAACTTAGTCCTAAAAGTGCCTGGGAAAAGAAAATTTCTATGTTGCAGTCATGTCAAATTACTTTAGGAGAAGGCTCTGAGCTAGAAGCTCAAAATATAACCTTTAATGGAAATGTGAATATAGTAGTGCCTCCGTTTACAAAAATGACAGTTTTGCAGAACGAAAATGGAGAGTTGAGATTTAAAAATCAGGAGATTGATAAGCCGACATGGTGCTGGCAATATTCTTTTGACAAAGACAACCGTATAATTTTACATAAGCTTAATAATGAAAGAAGAAACACATAAGCTCTTACAACAACTTGAGAACAGAGTTTCTCATATGAGTTCATATCTTGGTGTTGAAGAGAAGAAAACGCAATTGAGAGATTTAGAATCTAAAATGGAGTCCCCTACTTTTTGGGAGGATCAGTCTAAAGCTCAAAAGGTGATAGAGGAGACTAACCTTTTAAAATCTTGGGTACAGCCATATGAAGAAATTGTACAAGAGTTTGAAGGTAGCCAGGAGTTAATTCAAGAAGCTGATAGCTTGGGAGATGATGAGTTATTAGCTGAACTAGAGAAAGAACTTATTGAACTTGAGAAAAAAGTTAAAAAGCTTGAAGTAAAGCGCATGCTCTCTGGAGAGTTGGACGGAAATAACTGTTACTTAAGTCTATATGCAGGCGCGGGAGGGACTGAATCTTGCGACTGGGTTAGTATGTTACTGAGAATGTATGAAAAATGGGCTCTAAAGAAAGGTTACAAGGCTGAATACATTGACATTTTACCTGGTGAAGTAGCTGGAGTAAAAAATGTAACTATAAAGTTTTCAGGGAAGTTTGCCTATGGTTACTGTAAGGCTGAAAAAGGGGTTCACAGGCTTGTAAGAATTTCTCCTTTTGATAGTAATGCTAAAAGACATACTAGTTTTGCAGCAGTGGAGGTAACGCCTGAGATTTCAGAGGATGTAGAAATAGAAATAAATCCAGAAGATCTTAAAGTAGATACTTTTAGATCCTCTGGAGCAGGTGGGCAGCATGTGAATACGACTGACTCTGCAGTGCGCTTAACTCACCTACCCTCAGGTATTGTAGTTTCTTGCCAAAACCAAAGAAGCCAACACCAAAATAAAGAAAGTTGTTTAAAAATTTTGAAATCTAAACTATATGAAATTAAAGTATTAGAAAGAGAAAATAAGGTTAAGCAGCTCCAGGGCGATAAGAAAGAGAATGCTTGGGGTAATCAAATTAGGAGTTATGTCTTTCAACCTTACTGTCTTGTTAAGGATTCGAGAACGGCTTATGAGACAGGTAATGTAGAGGCAATGATGGATGGGGACTTGCTAGATGACTTTATCGAAGAGTATCTAAAAAAAAGTGAGAGTGTGTAAAAATGGGTGAAATGAAAGGTCTCGAAGTTCGGTATACAGAGGTAAGTGATGAGCCTTATTTAAGAGAGTGGTTCTCAGATCCGACCATATTAAGATGGTTTCCAATGGCAGAGCCTGTAGAAATTGAAGATACTGTTCAAAGGTGGATTGGGTTTAGTCGTTTTCGTTGTAGCCTAACAGCCGTTTATGAGGGTAAACCTTGCGGACTGCCAACCCTTTACCTAATGCCTTATAGAAAAATAGCACATCAGTGCCAGTTTGGTATGATAGTTAAAAAGGAATATAGAGGTAAAGGTGTTGGCTCTGTATTGCTTAATAATTTGATTCATCTAGCTAAAGAGTACTTTAAGATAGAGTTACTACACCTCGAAGTATATTATGGAAATCCTGCAATAAATTTATATAAGCGATTTGGATTTAAAGAGTTTGGTTCGCAAGATAAGTGGGTAAAAGAGAGTGATGGGGAGTATGTAGGGCGGATTTTTATGGAGAGAGAAATTTAACTTAATGCCTTGTGCTAAGACAGGTTTACTGCATGACTTTCTGGAAGAATTTACAAAAAAGAAAGTTATCTTAAAGATAAACCAGAATAAATCAACTTATCTAAGTGTCTCTTATCCTAGAGATGACTTAATCAAAGCTTCTATACACCAGATATTCTTGACAGCTGATGAAACAGTATTACTTGCATTAGCAAAGTATGTGCAAGGCTCTAGAGGTAAAAAAAATTTTGCTATTATTAAATCATATGTCCATGAGCGGGATAATCTTGCAGGGTATACGACCAATAAAAAAATGCCTCCTTTAAAGACTAAAGGTGAGGTATATGACCTAGAAGAAATTCTTAAATATGTAGAGAGGTTTTACTTTAATGAGCAAAAACTTGGGCTGAATATAACCTGGTATACACCCAAAAAGAGAAGGAAACGCTTTTCGAGAAGCTCCAGACAAAATGTTACTTTTGGAGAGTATCATGCTCCTTTAAAGTTAGTTAAGATAAATACTTTAATTGATAACTGGGAAGTTCCAAAAGTTTTTGTAAGTTTTATTGTTTATCATGAAATTTTACACCACATTCACCCTCCTAAAGTTGGAGAAGCCGGGAATAGTATGATACACCATAAAGAATTCAAGCATGCAGAAAAGCAGTTTTTGTTTTATGATGAGGTTATGCATTGGAAGCGGGAGTATATGCAAAACTTTCTAGATAAAAACCATAGATGCTAGTATATTTGTATGCTAAAAAGTTAGAATTTTATCTCTGTGAAAAAGGAGTTTATTGTGGCTGGACATAGTAAATGGGCGAACATTAAGCATAAAAAAGGTAAAGCTGATGCAGCTAGAGGAAAGCTTTTTTCGCGAATTACAAAAGAAATTATTAGCGCTGTTAAAACAGGAAAAAGCACAGACCCTAAGGTTAATAGCCGTTTAAGGTTAGCGCTGCAAAAGGCAAAAGCTGCAAACATGCCAAACGACAATATTGAAAGAAACATAAAAAAAGCAGCTAGTTCAGATCAAGGAGACTACTCAGAGATTGTTTATGAGCTTTATGGACATGGCGGAGTGGGCATTATAGCAGAGACAATGACAGATAATAAAAACCGTCTAGCATCTGAGATTAGAATTGCATGTAATAAGTGTGGTGGCTCAGTTGCAAACCCTGGTGCTGTCACTTTTAATTTTGATAAAAAAGGGGTACTACAGCTTGATCAAAGTCAAGGAAGTGAGGATGATTTATTTCTATTGGCAACAGAGGCAGGAGCTGAAGATTTTGAAATAGCTGATGAAGTGTACATGGTCACTACTGATCCCCAAGAATTATATGCTGTAAAAGAAAAGATAGAAGCAGCTAGCAAAGAAGTCAAAGAAGCCACTCTAGAAATGATACCTAAGGTTAGTGTGGCTTGCGATGAGGAGACTCAAGAGAAAAATCAAAAGCTTATTGACTGGTTAGAAGGCATTGAAGACGTAGACTGCGTGTTTCATAATATGGAAGGATAGGGCAGCTCTTGAAAAAAGATAGATGGATAGAACTACCTTGTGAAAATAGTGATATTCTATTTCAACTAGCTAAAGCCTATAAAAATATAAAAGGGTGTTCTCTGCTTTGCTCTGGAGGTACTCCCTCTTCCCAGTCTTCATTTTTTTCACTATTCCCTTATGAGTATTTTTATCTTACTCCAACTGTTTTTCGTTCACACAATCAGCACTACAGCTATGACCCCAAAATAGATAATCCATGGGATTTAGCTCAAAAAGTTGTAGGGGGGCTTTCAGAGAGGGTTCTGGATTCAATCCCTCTTTGGATGGGATACTTTTCTTATGAAATGGGAGCCTATAGTCATCGATATAAATACTTGCCTTTTCATCCTCCAGATATTCCTCTCGCTTATTTTTTTAAGCCAGCGCTTGTTTTTAAACAAACAGCAGATAAAAAACTTTATTTTTGCTTTAGAGAAGAGAGCCTCACAAAGTTAAAAGAGACAGAGGCGCTTTTATTAAAAAGATTTATCAATAATCCATGCTTGGAACTTCTTTTTGACTATCCAAAAGTTTTTTCAAGCCAAGAAACTTACCTAGGTAGTGCTAAACTGATAAGTAAATTTAGGAAGCATTCTTATAAAGAAAAATTCTTAAAGGTAAAAAAAGCTCTTTTAAGAGGCGAAGTATATCAGGTAAATCTATCTGAGAGTTTTGTCTATGAATGCTCAGTGCCACCTTTTCATGCCTTTTCTTTTTTAAGGAAAATAAACCCGTCTCCTTTTAGTGCTTTTTTTAACTTTGGCTCATTTAACTTGGTTTCATCTTCACCAGAGCGGTTTCTACTAAAAGAAGGCAGTAAGCTTGAGACAAGACCAATAAAAGGGACTATTAAGCGTGGAGCTACCAAAGAGCAAGATAAGAAAAACAAGTTAGAATTATTTCACTCAAACAAAGATAGAGCTGAGCTGTTAATGATAACAGACCTGTTAAGAAATGATCTTTCTAAAGTAAGTAAAGCTGGAAGTGTAGTGGTAGATAAGCTAAGGAAACTTGAGGTTTATCAAAATGTATTCCACACCTTATCAATTATTTCTTCACAAGTGAAGCCAGAGATTCATCCTGTTGATATTGTCCGTGAAATGTTTCCAGGTGGTTCGATTACTGGATGCCCTAAGATTAGCTCAATGGAAATGATTTATGATTTAGAAGGTAGTTCAAGAGGGATTTATACAGGGAGTATGGGATACTTTTCATCTAATGGAGATTTTGACTTTAATATTGCTATTAGGAGTATTCTCTTTTCAGAGGGCAAAGCAATTGCACGATTTGGAGGAGCTATTGTTTATGATTCAGAACTAGATAAAGAGGTTGATGAACTTATGGCCAAAGGTTCTTCTATTTTTTCTGCAATGAAGGAGCCTTTAGCTTGTTTATCGTAGATGGAAAGCTTTCTGATACAGCTACTATATCTATAGACTCTCCTAGCTTTTTGTTTGGTAAAGGAGTCTTTAGCACGGTCTGTGTAAAAGATGGTCAAATATACTACTGGGAAGACCATATTAAGCTGCTAAAAGACTCATGCTGTAAACTTGCCATCCCTTGTCCTAAAATACATCTAGAATGGGCAAAGCAGCTTATTGAAGCTCATAGAGCCTTTAAGGGAGTTTGGAGGATGAAGCTTCTAGTTGCGCTCGACAGTCAGTCTCAAGCTTTACTGTACATTACCTTGCAAAAAGAGCCTAAAGAAGCCGATAAGAAAGTAAGTTTACTAGAGGTGTCTTCAGTATATACCTCACCCTTGTGTGCTTATAAATCTTTAGCTTTTTTTGACCGCCTAAAAATGCATGAGATGGCTCTTAACGAGTCTTGTAATGAAGTAATTAATCGAGATGCAGAGGGGTATGTGCTAGAGGGCGCTTTTTCAAATATTTTTTGGCTATTAGATGGGGTATGTTATAGTCCCTCTCAATCTCTTCCTCTTTATTTTGGTTGCACAATACGTAATTGTGTAAGAGCATTCAAAAAATGGTCTGTGCCAGTATCTTTAGGTAAGTTTACCATGACTGAGCTATTAAAGGCTGATTCAGTATTTATTAGCAGCTCAATAAAAGGGGTGAGACAAGTGAAAACGATTGTCACTGCTAGTGGGGTAAAGCATCATTTTAGTGATCCTGAGGACTGGGAAAAACGCCTTAATAACTTTTTAGAGAGCGATCATCACGCCAAGTTGTAAAAGCCCTATTAAAAGACCTAGTAAGCCTCCTAACCACTCAATTGTTTTTAGCTCTTTAGTGGCGACATGCATGATAATGCTTTCAAGTTGATCAATTGAAAAATCTTTGATCTTTTCCTCTAAGAATTCTTTCAAGTTATAGTCTTGTAACACTTTATTGGAAATAAGTTGCTTGAAATCAGGAATCATCTGCACAAAATGTTTTTGAGCATGATCAAAAATCTGCTGTTTAATAGTGTCGTTGAGGAACATTGAAGCCATAGGCATCTGTTTTACAAAGTCTTCTATAATAAGGTGCATTTTATTCTGGAGAAGCTCAGAAGCCTCATCTGTAAAATCAATTTTGTTAAAACGTGCTACTAGATCCTCGGTTGATAGTAGCTCTTTCTCAAAAATTTCAGAAATCGATTTAGCGAGAGCATCATGCCTCTTAGGTACAACTCCCTGTATCTTAATAAAGCCGAGGTTAATAGCTTTTCTAGGGTGGAATAGCATTTTGACCGCAATAACATTTGTTCCCCAGCCAATTAGCGCAGTGACTATAGGGATTAATAAATACTCAGCTTGCATAAAAACCTCTTAATTCTTAAGTATTGATTAACTATTATCTATGTTTGTTTAAAAAAGTTAAAGAGGATTTATGTTAACTAAGCAAGCTGATAAACAAGAGCTAGTAAGCATACAGCCGCCTGCTTCAAAATCCCTTTCAACTCGGATGTTGTTATCGTTAGCATTATTCTCTAATGAGCTTACAATAAGCAATTTATTGGAAAGTAGTGATACTTCTATA
>JAACFD010000082.1 GCA_009937555.1 Chlamydiales bacterium
ACAAACCTGACTATTTAGATGCTCAAAAGAACTTAAGGGTGGTGAGTAAAGGAAAGAAACCTTTACTAATTACTAAAAAACCCCTGCGTCTATCATGGGTGTATTGAGATTTTCATCTACCTCAAATACTTCTTTTAGTACCTGATTCGTTAAAGTAGGGGTTATTTCTTTGGATAAGTACTTTCCCTCTTTTAGTAAGATTATATGATCGCAGTAATGCTTGCTCATGTTTAGATCATGAGAGGCAATAATGACAACTTTACCCTCTTCAGTAATCTTTTTAAGGAGCTTCCAGAGTATTTGCTGATGCTTAATGTCAAGGAAAGTGGATGGTTCATCAAGTATAACCACTTTACTGTCACAGACTAGAGCTCTTGCTAGGTAGGCTCTTTTTAACTCTCCCGCAGACAAGCTTAATATTGAAGAGTCTTTTTTGTTTGCAAGGCTCATTTCTATAAGCCTTTTATATACTATATCGTGGGCTTGAGGATCTTTTTCTGAAATCTTGTGGGCATATAGTCCCATAGCTACAAAATCCCAGACGGAAAAATCAAACATAATATAAGAGTTTTGTGGAACTAAAGTTATAATGCGACTTCTTTGCTTAGCAGATAGTAGAAGTATGTCTTTTTGATTCCATAAGATCTCACCTGAACTTGGAAGTGAAAGGCCAGATAGAATATTCAATAATGAGCTCTTTCCTGCTCCGTTTGGACCTAAAACACCATATAGCATCCCTTCTGAGAAGCTCAAAGATACGGGGCGAAGTAGGTTCTTTTTCTCTACTTTTAGAGAGATATTATTAGCTAGTAACTTATTAACCAAAATTTTATATCAAGTTTAAAGTGTCTTTGCATTAGTTGTTTATAATTTTAGACGATTGGAATTTATATGAATTAAAAAATAAAAACAAGAAGGGAAAATATTATGAGTACAGCGTTAGGTTTTAAACAGTTCGCACCGGTAGTTCTTACCGAAGGTATCTTAGATAGTCATGCTGTGGGAGCTCTTAGTAGAGCTGGTCTAACTTCAGATGTGATACCAAGAACTTTTTTTGCATCAAGAGTATCTCCAACAAATACAGAGGTATCAGATTCTAGTTTATCATCCACAAGCTCTGATAGTTCAATTAAGTCTATCCTTAAAACTAAGGGCTTAAAAAAGAAGGCAAAACCAAGAAGAGTAACTATTAGTCCAACCTCTAGTTGTGGCTATGTTGACTTAGCAACAAAAAAAGTAGGAGTTGTTCCTTTAAGAACAAGTTTCATCGAAAATGTAAGCAGAGAATCTAGTCTTGCTCAGGCAAGAGACCCTGAGGACGTTAAAGAGGTTAAACACATCATTAAGCATATGGCTGGTGAAGACGACTGAGTTTAGGTAAGCTAGTTAAATATAAGCAAAGACTTGAGAAAAAACGGCGCTATATTTTTGATCAAAGGCAAGGCAGATTTAGGTTTGAGCGAGGCCTTCAAGGAAGAAGTTACTATTTTAATACTAGGATATTGTATTATATTAAGAAGTACCGCGAAGCGATAGATGATGTCAAAGCAGAACGGAGATGGGGCTCTATTTAACCTGCAATCTAAAGGTTATAGTCACAGCAAGTCTTATGTAAAAGAGTGTTTTTGCTTTTGCTGGTAGAGCAAAGCTAGAAAAAAGACTCCACCTAGGACTGCTGTGATATTACCTATTGAGAAGATTTGTATTTTAGAAATTTTTAATAGAAGGTCTAAAAACGCTAGGGCAAAACCTCCCCATAGAATACTCATAGGTAGCAGTAGCTGATTATTAGGGCCGAAAATACCTCGTAAAATATGTGGGACCATTAAGCAAAAGAATGAGATAATTCCACATGATGCCACACTACCTCCAGTTAATATAGAGACGGCAAAAAGCAATCTAAAGCGGGTCATGGGTACATCCACGCCCAGAATACTAGCTTCTTGCTCACTAATTGAAAGTAGGTTTAGCTCTTTTTTATACTTTAAGCATGTTGACAGGCCAATAATAGCAAGAGGCATTTGCAAGTGTACATGTCTCCATGTAAGGTTATGTATTTGTCCATTAGACCATTCAGTAATGCTTTGTAGTAAATGCCAGTTATTTCTTAGCAGGTAAAGTAGCACGTTTTGCAGTGAAATAAAAACAGTAGAGCAGGCAATACCAGAGAGAATCATTAAGTTAAGTTCTAGTTTTCCCTTTTTATAAGACATCCTATAGACAAGAAATAATGATAATACGCAGCCAATAATACTAGCTAATGGAGTAAGGAAGGGGTAGACTAGATGAAGCTGACTGGCAAATACTAGGGATACCAAGAAACTAGCCGCAAAGCTACAGCCTAAAACACTAGGTGAAGCTAAAGGATTTTTGAAAAGGGCTTGCATTACAGTTCCAGAGCTAGCTAACGATGCTCCTGTGAGCAAACAAATAATTAACCTAGGCAGTCTTTCATCTAATAGTGGTGCCCAGTTAATCCTTCCATAAAACCTTTCTATGGAGCTTGAATAAATTTCTTCAAGTGAAGAAGGACCTGACAATAAAGAAGATAGTATTAGGACAGAAAAAAGTATGTAATAACTTATGTATTTATACTGATGCATGCTTTCCCTTTTGTACTGTCTGTTCAAAAGCTCTTAGCATTTCAGCTAAAGATAAAATCACTAACAGGCTGGGGTTATCACTGAAGCGCTCATCTAAAGCAAAGCATTGGGATTTTTTAAGAGCGCTTAAGTGAGCACTTTCTGGAGAGGACTTGAGAAAGTGAATGACTTTTTCGGCTTGGGGAGAGTTAATAAAAATAAAGCTAGGGTTGAGCTTTTGTAGTTCCTCATAGGCTAGAGGGTGATTCCAGTTATCAGAGAGTTTTTCAGTGTGTGTTTGCATGAGCTGACTAGCACCAATATAATCTAGAAGCTGATAGTTGAAGCTTAGTTTTCCTGCTATTGAAAGCTTGTGGTAGTAATTAAGTACGCAACTGTTTTTGAATTTAAGTCTAGGAAAGCTTTTATCAAGTACCTCAAATAAGTGCTGCATATAGTGTAAAGAGGCTTCAAAAAAACAACTTAGTAAAAGGCCTTTGTTTTCCTTATCCACTTTTTGAGATAGCTCGTGTGTTAAAGCAGAAATATCATTTAGTTTATAGCAAGCTGGAGCTACGTAAACAGGGATTTGTAACCTATTCAATGTATCAAACATTTTAGGCAAACTATAAGGAGCAACAAAGGCTAAGTCTGTTTTTGTTAAAAAGATTTGCTCGCTATTGCATGATTCGCAGTTTAGGGCAATCTTATGAAATTGCTTGTCCTTATATAGCTTATTATACTTACGAACCCCCTCTGGTATTGCTGTAATATTAGCTTCAGGAAGTAATGATAGTAAGGCAAGGGCGCTATGGTAGCTCTGGGGAAAATACTTTTTTGTTGAAATTTTTAGAGATAATGAGCGTTCTCTAAAAATATAGTAGCGTATTTTTTGTAACCTACTAAGCATGTTTTGTGAAAATTCAGGGGAAGATTCAAGATAATGATAGGCTGTTTCTTCGTAAAGTTGGCAAATGCTTTCAATATCATCAAGATTACCCGTCAATGCAGAGCTTAATTGATCAACTGGTAGAGAGCTCGCGAAAGGAGAACTTTGCTTTGCAGGAATAAGCTGATTGCTTGATACTGCAATTTCAATAGAAGGTTCATGAAAGACAACAAAGGCACAAAACCACCACGTGAAAATGATGGTAAAAGTAGTTAAATAATAGCCAATCTTTGAGTGTGGCACTTCTTACCCTTTCTTAGTATAAGCACTGAAAAGCCTATAGTATAAGAAAGATTGGTATTGATAGATATTAACAAATCATAGCATCAATATTTAGGATATTGATAGCTGATTCAACACTAAGTTCTAAGACAGATGTTACCAAATCTTCAGAGTCATATATAGCTCTTTGCCGTAAGTCTTCTACTACTTTTGTAGCAGCATTATAGCCTACATCTTTCTTTGCTTTTTGTATTTCAGTTAGGATGCTTAAGGGGTCGGCTCCTGAGTTTTCGATCAGTTTTTCAAGTGGGGAAACACAAGCATTTATAAGAACCTGGGTGCCACTCTTGCTTGCTAGATGACTATTTGCTAGTGCTTGGCCAGCCCTATATAAGGCAACGCCTCCACCCGTTACAGCTCCCTTTTTTAGGACAGATGAAATGAGAGAAATACTTTCACTTAATTGTTTGGCGTTATCTGTATGCTGGTTCGTATATAAAATACCCAAATTACCAGTGAGAAATGTAAGTACTTGCTGAAGATGGTTTAACTTATCTACAGATGTTTCGCTTTGAATAAGAGATTCAATTTCTTCTGCTTCATCAAAAGATAGTGCTAGGCTTCTCTCATCAAATAAAAAATGGCTGAAATCTTTATGGATAAACGCCTTTTTTACTCTTCCTAACTGTTGAACATTTGCGATATTCTCTAAAGTATCAAGCTCTTTAAAGGTGTGGGTAGCACAAGATTTTGATAGTTTCTCATAAATTAGCTGTCTTTTTTTGGGGTCTTTTGGTGCTTCTACAGGGCATACTTTTATAGAGCCTTGAAGGTAGTTCAAAGAGAGGGTTGCTAGTAAGTTCGGGTCAAAACTTGGAGCTATAAGGATAAGCTGTTCTTTTGCCTTGCCAATTTGCTGAAATAGAGAGAGAAGTTTATGGGCGCTTGATAAATGTGTATCACACAAAAGAACAAGGGGGAAGTCTAAAGAAGCATAGTTGCAATCTTTGCTATCACAAAAATAAGAGCTCGCAAAGCCTATATCAACTCTTCCTCCTGGTGAGACTTGGGCAAAATGATCTGAGTTAATACATGGTTTAATTAAAATATCTCCATCAATACCAATATCTTGGAAGATTTCATTTAAGAGTAGTGCCATCTCAGGGTTTTTAGGTAAAACCTGATTAATAAAAAGGGTAAGAGACTTTTGGGAGTCAATGAAGAAGGCGTTATCTTTTAAGTGCTGTATTATAAACTGTGTGGCTTCTTTAAGCTCTTCGTTAATTTTCTGTGAATGATGGCCTTCTTTAATTTGCTTAAGGCCATTTTTTACTAAGCTGTAGAGTAGTAGAATAGCTAGGCAACTGCCATCTTGAAATTGAGTGTCTACTTTGTTAATCAAAGCTTTTGTAAAGTGCTCTCCTAGCTTTTCAAACTTATTCATTAGTTCAACATCTTGAACAATATTGGCCGTTCTTGGAGAAAAGTATTCGGTTGTATTTTCGCTAACCACTTTGATATTAGTCCCCATAGGGCCATAAGTATAAATGGTGAGATCAATGATCCTTTCAATACCATTGAGAATTTTTTCTTTTGCTTCATCAAAAAAAATTAAATCTTGTTTTGCTTTTGTCATAACCCGTCTTTGTTACTAAAGTTGAACTATAACTGCATTATCGGATCTTTTGATTATGCGTAAAGGAAAAATTGGTAGCAGCTTAAAATTTTAAGCGAATATCAAGATCTTGAACAGAATGAGTCAAATCACGTATTGAAATACCGTCAATTCCTGTTTGTGCAAAAGCAACAACAGTTTCTAGGGTTACACAACCCTTAAATTCAACGCGAGCTCTGTGATTGATAAGTTTGACAGCCTGGCATATCTGGGGGATTGTCATATTTTCTAGCATGATGATATCAGCTTCTGCTTCTATAGCTTCTTCTACAAGCTTTAAGCTCTCTACAGCTACTTCAACATTAATCCCTGGTTGGTATTCTCTAGCTCTTTTAATGGCTTCTAAAATAGGTTTTTTACTTACCTTAGAAAGGAAAGAAAGGTGCTTTTTATTAATTACAAATTTCTCATATAGACCATAACGATGGTTGTAACCACCACCAATTTTTACAGCATACTTTTCTAAGCATCTTAGTCCTGGAAGAGTCTTTCTTGTATCTAAAATTTCACAGGGAAATCCTTCTACTTCTTCTACATAAAGGGCGGTTGTTGTAGCAATACCAGAAGCATGCTGAACAATATTTAAGGCAACCATTTCTGCCGACATAATGCCTTTGGCAGGACCTGAAACAGTTCCGATAATAGTGCCAGCAGGGTGTTCAGAACCTTCCCTAACATATAGATCAGTTGTGATTCTAGGGTCTACATGTTTAAAAATAGTTGAAAGAAAAGGAAGGCCCGCTAGCTTTCCATGCTGCTTTAGGACTAACTTAGCAGTTAGAGAAGCTTCATCGTCAATACAAGCTTCGGATGTAATGTCCCCTTTACCAATATCTTCCTTAAGGGCGATATCGATAAGTTTAATAATCTCTTCTTTAACAGTTTGGAGTTCCATGGCACAGAATGGGCTAATTTTTGTCCAATTTTATCTTTAGGACAATATGAAAGCAAGGGAATTTCTCACTAATTTAAGCATTAAAGGTTAAGAAAAGAAAAAAAATACTTTATGGATAAATCTTGCTTTTTTCAAAGTGATTCATTAAAAGAAAAAAATATAGGCTATGCCTGGGGAGTGAGTATCAGAGTATCGCTGTCTCGATAATTTCTTAGAAGATATTTTAACAGTTGATTTTCTTTGTTTCTAAAAGCTTTTCAGGCTTTTTGTGTGAAGGACTTTATTTTTAGCTTTGTGGAGGGGCTATGACAATCAGAGATCATCTTGTTGAGCCTTCTGTAGTTTCTACAGGAACAGCTTTTTTATCTGCATCAAAAGGTAGAAAGAAAGAAGGAACCTGTGGAGGGCATTCATTCAAAAAAATTGAATCAAATAAAGCGCTATTTTTTGATGATAGTGAAGGGGCTTTCAAAGTATTAAGTGGAATTAAGAGTCTAATATCTACTAAAAGTGATCATAAAAAAGCTTTTTATCACTTAAGAGTAGAGTTGCAGAACCTATATGGAGATGGGGTTTTGCGCGCTTCCTGGAAAATAATGCAGCTAAGGGATGGAGTAGATTTAGCTTTAATGCACCAACAAGGTGATCAACTCCTTGTTAAGGATTACCAAAAAATCCACTCTGTTGCTAGAGAAGTATACTCAAGGTATGAAGATGTAGAAAGCTTATTCTTAAGTGTTAGAGGTCGCGTTCTACTTAGTGATGGAGTCGAGCATTTAAGGAAAGTGCAGCAACAATTGCCAGAAGAAGTGATTAAAAGGTTACAAGAGGTACCCTCTTTAAATAGTTTAACAGCAATTGACCTAGAAGTGCTATTAACATATGCCTCGTGGGGACGCTTGTTATCAAGAGAGCATGGCCATTCTATAGGAGTAGCTGGTGGGGAGGCTCTGCCAATCTATGATACACCAGAAGTTACATTAGATTTTTCTTAGAATAAAAGGAGTTTATCTTTGGAAGGAGCAGATGCTTTAGTTGCAAAGACTGTTTTATATAAACGATCTGTCAAAGCAAGTGGAAATACTCGTGAGGAGAAAGCAGGTAATTTTACCTGTGCTCAAAATGCTTGTCGTTTTCTTTCACTGGGTAGCTGTATTGTACTAGGGGTAGACTGTGTACTTAAGGTGCCCCCGTTATTACGCTATAGCAGTTTAACAATTCTAGTACTACGTGCACTAGGCTATCTAGTAGATACTTATTCTAACAGTGTTTCAGACAAAGATTTTACTAATGCTCAATTGTATTATGAAAAGTTGTCGCTTTCTAGAGATAGTATGACCCCAAAAGAACAGGAAATTGTTGGTAAAATCACAGAATTTTATGGCCTTACTGGAGAATTAGAGAAAAGTTCACATCAGAGTGCCTTAGATTTTAATCGTTTTGTGAATGATGAGCTTTCTGAAATTTGGCCTGAAGCTACCAGTACATTAGGTTTTTCAAGAGGAGCAAAAGGTTTACAATTCTTTTTTCACGGGCAAGGAGCTTCAGAGGCATTTGTTCACACGGTTCTTGAACTTGTTCTTGGGCAAAGGGTTAATATAGCATTTTTAGACCTTAGTCATACCAAGATGCTAAATGGAGAGCTTCTTTCTAAACAGCTAAAGGGAAAGGGGATAGCAAGTATGAATTTATCATACTGTTCAAACTTTGATCCCATGCTTTTATTTCCTCTTGTTGATGTTTGCTACAGCTTACGATACTTAGATATCCATGGTATTGAGGTTTCACAAGAGAAGATTGCTCGTTTGAAGAAACGTCTTTTGCTGATAGTAGATGGTACAGATGTGCCTAAGATGAGTTTCAAGTTAGAGGAAAAAATAGAAGCGTTTTTAGAAGAGCTAAAAGAAGGTGATCTTTCTCAAGAGGAATTAGTAGATTCATTTTTTCACCGAACAGATAACGAGTACAAGGGACTATTAGGCCTAGTAAG
>JAACFD010000083.1 GCA_009937555.1 Chlamydiales bacterium
ATAAAAAGGGTATTGCTAAAGAGTTAGATGTTATTGTTATGAAAATGCTTTCTCCTCGGAATAGCCGCTATAGGGGGATTCAAGAAATTTTAATTGATCTTGAGACTTTTTACAAAAGGCGTTCTTTTAAGTTAAAAATGAAAGATTTTGTTTCGTCTGTAAAGAACTTATTACAAATGCGTTTGTAGTATGAGGCATTTCTGCTTCCTTAAAAGAGGTGTTTAAGATATTATTTCATTATTAATATCTCTATTATATGTAGTAACTTATGTATTTTAATCACGCCCTTTCACGGCAGGATGAAACTATTGCGGCTATTTCTACTCCTCCTGGAGAAGGTGGTATAGCCGTTATCCGAATATCTGGTTTACAAGCCCTAGATATAGCTAGGGCAATTTCTAACCTCTCTTTCAGTAGTGCTGAAAGCCATAAAGCTTATTACGGTAAAGTTCTAGATTCTAACCAAGTGATAGACTCAGCTTTATTTTTAGTTATGCTAGGAGGGCGTTCTTATACTGGTGAAGAGACAGTAGAAGTGCACTGTCACGGAGGAAGTCTAATAAGTAAAAAGGTCTTAGACTTAATTATTAAGGCTGGAGCAAGACCTGCAGCACCAGGAGAGTTTACCTTCCGTGCATACATGAACAATAAGATTGATTTGGCTCAAGCAGAAGCTGTCCAAGAGGTTATATCAGCAAAAAATGAGTATGCTCTTAAAGCCTCTGAGCTTCACTTAGAAGGGGGGCTGTCTAAAAAAGTTAAAAGCTTACAGAAAAAACTATTAGATCTAGTTGCAATATTTGAAGCCTGGGTAGATTTTCCTGAAGAAGGCTTGGAGTACATGACCCTTGAGCAGATGAAAGAAGAGTTGTCTGAAATTATTAGCAGTATTGAGCACCTCTCCTCCAGTTATCACGAAGGGAAAACCATTAGAGAAGGTATCTCATTATGTCTAGTAGGTTGCCCAAATGTAGGTAAGTCATCGTTAATGAATGCTTTATTAGATGATGATAGAGCTATAGTAACTGATATTGCAGGAACTACAAGAGATACTTTGGAGGAGCACTTAACAATCAATGGCTTAAACTTTAAATTGCTTGATACAGCAGGAGTTAGAGAAACAGATGAACTTGTTGAGTCCGAGGGTATAAAGCGAACATTCAAAGCTCTTAAAAAAGCTGAATTAGTACTATGGGTTGTTGATCAAAATAGAGGTATGCAGGAGCATGATCAACTAATTTTAAAAGAAGTAGCTTTTGATAAAACTATTTTAGTTTGGAATAAATCGGACCTGCCCAGTGATAAAGAAAAGCTTTCTCCGGCAAAAGATCTGCTTCAAGTTAATCTTTCAGCTAAGTATGGGGAAGGGCTAGAGCTTTTAAAAGAGCATATCAACTCTATCATATGGAAAGAAGGAAAGCTTCCAGACCAGGATCAAATTTTAGTTACGCAATCAAGACATAAAGAAGCTTTGGATCGCTCTTCAGAATTACTTGCAAAGAGCTTAAATGCACTTTCTGAAGATGTGTCGGCTGAATTTATAGCTTATGACAGTAAGCAAGCTCTTAAGGAGCTGGGGTCTATTATAGGAATTAATGTAAGTGAAGAAGTTTTAGGGGCTATATTTTCAAAGTTCTGTATAGGTAAGTAAATTGAAGAGAAAAGAGAAGAGAATAGTTGAAATTCTAGATCATTATTTTCCTGATCCGCCAATTCCTTTAGAGCATACAAGCTCTTATACTTTGCTGATTGCTGTTTTGCTCTCAGCTCAGTGCACAGATGAGAGGGTAAACAAAGTTACACCAGAGCTTTTTAGCTTAGCCAAAACACCAGAAGAAATGATCCAACTTACTGTTGAGAAAATTAAAAGCATTATAAGGCCTTGTGGTCTTTCTCCTAAAAAATCTCAAGCCATCTATGACTTATCTCATATTTTATTAGATAAGCATCAAGGCGAGGTGCCAGATAACTTTGAAGATTTAGAGGCTCTTCCTGGAGTAGGGCATAAAACAGCTTCTGTTGTTATGTCACAAGCATTTGGCTATGCAGCTTTTCCTGTTGATACGCATATACACCGTTTAGCCCGAAGGTGGGGGCTCAGCTCAGGTAGATCTGTAGTGCATACAGAAAGAGACCTGAAACATGCTTTTCCTGAGAGTTTATGGAATAAGCTACACCTTCAGATTATTTATTTCGGCCGAGCCTTCTGCCCAGCAAAGAAGCATGATAAAAAAGCCTGCCCTATCTGTTCATGGGCGAATAAGGGGGAAGACTAGGTGTTAGACATTTTTTAATGAAAGAGTGATTAATGAAGCTAGGTCAAGTTTGTCTTCTTCACTTTCATGTAAGGTTTTTTGAATTGCTTTTTGAGCAACTTGTTGCTTATATCCTAAATTAACCAGGGCATTAATAGCGTCTTTTATGGTGGGAGCATTTAGTGAAAGTTTTTCACCTGCTTGGCTTAAGGCTGGCTCTACTTGTTTCTCAAGTTTGTCCTTACTTTCAACAATAAGCCTCTGCGCTGTTTTCTTGCCTATCCCAGGAACTAGGCATATAGCACTAACATCTTCTTCAGAGATGGCCTTCTGTAATCGCTCTAAGCCAAGGTGTCCTACTAAGCAAAGAGCCGTTTTGGGGCCAATACCTGAGATGTGGATTAGCATTTCAAAGGTAGACTTTTCATCAGCATTTAAAAAACCGTAAAGAGATTGTGCGTTCTCTCGAACAACAAATGATGTGAAAAGTGTAAGTTGCGCACCAATTTTTGGTGCTTGAGCTAAAACATTGGGGCCAATATTAATCTCATAACCAACTCCATTAACCTCTAAAACAAGTTTTGAAGATTCTAAAGAGCAAATCGTTCCTTTTAAGAATGCAAACATAGCTACCTTTTGTTAGTGGCTTACTTTTGAAAGAATCCCTGCTAATTGCCTCGAATTAGCATAGCTAGCGGATTTGAAGGATTCTTTGTTTAAATTATTAGAGATATATAGTATTCAATTAGAAGAAAGTTGTTAAGTAATAAAGGTTCAAAAGATGGGTTATATCACTTCTATCTGTCATCTGACATTAGCTCTATCCTCTCCAGCTGTATCTGATAAAGGGTTTAAAATACCTTTTCAGCTTTCAGGGGGAGACAACCCATTACTAGTTTTTGTCTTTATAGGGATATTAGGCTTAATAGCTTTAAATGTTATCTTTTACATTGGTTTTCAGATATTTAAATCTTATAAATTCACAAAGATTTGTGAGAATGCAGGTCTTGAAAGTGATGAAATAGGTTCTTTAAGGAGCTATATTGCTCGTTTTCACTATCCAAACCCTTTATTCTTATTGATTAAGCGATCATACTTCGATGGTTTTATGAACCAAGTAGCGCATGTTGTTTACACTTCACGATCTAGTGAGAAAGAAAATTTTATCGAATCGCAGTTTTTTGCTTCTATCAGGGCAAAACTTGGTTTTGAGCATGACTTTGGTGAAAAGCAGTTAACCTCTTCTAGAGCCCTTCTTAGAAACTTCCCAATGCAGGTTCACTTCCGAGATAATAACTTAGATTATACATTTACGTTTCAAGCGAAAATCATTGAGAACTATGAGTTCTTTTTAGTTATAGAGCCCCCTGAAGATGAAGATATGAGAAAATTTATCATAAGAAAGGCAAAAGCTCCTTTAGACATACAGTTTGTTAGAGATAATGACAGCGAGTACTTCTTTAATACCTATCTTGTTAGATCAAGTACTATTTATGATAAAAAATGGGTTATTCAGCATTCTTCTCAATTGATTAAAGGAGATCCTCAAAAAGCAATTCATATTAACCTTAGTGTACTTTGTGGCGGGTTTCAAGAATTTGAGGTAAAAGAAAGCCAAGGTAAAATTGTTTTGTTAACTAAAAAAGAGGTTCGTTTCTTAGTAGAGGAGGATTTAAATCTGCCTAAAGGGGCTACTATTTTAATGACATTTGATCTTATGGGTACACCAGTTAGCTTTCAAGGGACAGTTGAAAAGGTTACGGATAGAGGAGGGAAAAAGCAGTTCAAAATGCCTCTTAAAGGACTTACTGAAGATGTAAGACTGTTGATTACTAAATTTTTGTATCAGCAAAAAGCAGAAGAAGAGGCTACTGAAGAAGAGGAAAAAGAAGCTTCAAGCTAAAAAGCTCTTTTCAAATTAGCAAAATATTTTTACACTCGTTTCAGATACTCTTAATAAGTGTGGCTTATGAACTTAACTTTTAGAAAAAAACTATTTTTAAGTCTTTTTGTACTATTTTTTACATTTATAGCCATTATTTTCCCTTTTGCCCACCTTCCTATTATTACCCTATTTCAAAAAGCACTGTTTATCCAGACAACAAGTTTTTCGAGGAAATTGAAGGAGATGTCTACTAAAGAGGATATGATCCATTTTCTCAAGGAGAAGGAGTATACCTTTTTTATTCGTGTTACAGTTTTAGATGAAGCGGGGAGTGTTTTTTATGATTCACATGCTGAGAAAATACTTGGTAAACAGTATAACTCAGATTTTGTAACTAGGCACCCTGTTATTGCAATGGCTCTTGAAGAAGGAAGTGCTTATAAAGAGGCTTATTCAGAGTTGTTTAAGCAGAGATTGGCATATACTGCTGTAACTTTTAGTGCTAAAGATGGGAAAAGGTATATTGTAAGAACAGCGTATCCGATAAGATATATTGAAGATATGATAGGCTTTTTTGAGCTAGCACTGGTATTTCTTAGCTCATTTTTACTTTTCTTGTTTAGCTTAATGACTTGGGCTTTAACTCATTACCTTAGTTCTCCTATACACAAAATTATTAGTGTTATTAGCCCTTATCATCAGGGTAAGATAGATGATTTATCTAAAATCTCACTAGATTCGGAGCAGTTTTCAGGAGAGTTTGGTAAGTTAGCAGATACACTGCAGCAGCTTTCAAAGAAAGTTCAAGAGCAAATGAAGCACACAGAACTTGAAAAAGCAAGAAGAGAAACAATACTAGATGCTCTAGTCGAAGGGGTAGTGGCTATTGGAGCAGATAAGAAAATATATTATGCCAATGTAGCTGCAGGTAATATGCTAGGTGATCCTGCTCTTCAACTTAGTAATAAGTATTTTCATGAAATTAATGAGCCAGATTGTGAGAAGCTTATTAAGCAAGCTATTGAATGCCGAGAGATTGTTAGTGAGGCTATTCACCTTAGACACAAGCCTGATTCTTACATAAAATCTATCATCGTCCCTATGGAGCACAGTAATGAAGTTGTGATGATACTTCAAGATCATACAGACTATTATAAAACGATTGAGATGAAAAAGGATTTTATCGCAAATGCTTCACATGAGTTAAAAACTCCTATAACTATAATTAGAGGATACTCTGAAACTCTAAGGGACTATAAAGACCTTGATAGCAATACTGTGGATGGTATCACAGAGAAAATTATTAGCACCTCTAACCGAATGAACCGATTGATTCAGGATTTATTGTTACTCTCAGATTCGGAAAGTATTGCAAACTACAACTTGTCTAAAGTTGACCTAAATCATTTAGTTAAACTTTGTATTCAGGACATCAAAACTCTTCACCCAGAACGCACACTAAAGTCTGATTTTCTGGATGAAACTTTTTATGTAAATCTAGATAGAGAGCTTTTCAAAGTAGCTATTATGAATCTTCTTAAAAATGCTGTCCGTTACTCAGAAGCAGGAACTATTGTTACGATACAGATTACAAGAAATGAGCAGCATATAGAACTGAAAGTTTCAGACCAAGGAAAGGGGATTCCTGAAGCAGATCAACCTTATATTTTTGACCGTTTTTATACAGTTGATAAATCACATTCAAGAAAGATGGGGGGGTCAGGTCTAGGGCTTTCTATAACAAGGGCAATTGTAGAAAAGCATAGGGGAAGTATTAAGCTGGAGTCAAAAGAGAAGGTTGGAACAAGCTTTATTATTACGCTAACAGAAAGTAAAGAAGAGGGTTTGCATGAGTATTGATGAGATAAATGCTTTAGTTGAGGCTAATAGTATAGAATTATCTGCTGCAAAAAAAGAAGTGCATAAAGTAATTGTAGGACAAGAAGCTCTGGTCAAAAGTTTGTTTATTGCTTTATTAACTAGAGGACATATTTTATTAGAGGGGCTTCCAGGGCTTGCTAAAACATTAGCTGTAAAATCCTTTTCAAAAGTGATTCAGTGTAACTTTAAACGAATACAGTTTACTCCTGATTTGCTGCCTTCAGATCTTATAGGTACTAATATTTATCATATGGAAACAGGCTCATTTGAAGTGAAAAAAGGGCCTATTTTTAGTCATATTGTTCTAGCGGATGAAATAAACAGAGCGCCAGCAAAAGTACAGTCTGCTTTACTAGAGGCTATGGGAGAGGGGCAAGTTACAATAGCAGATAATAGTTATGTGTTAGAGGAGCCCTTTTTAGTCCTTGCTACACAAAACCCTGTAGAGCAAGAAGGTACCTATCCCCTTCCAGAGGCTCAAACAGACCGTTTTTTAATGAAAGTTTTGATTGACTACCCAACTAAAGACCAGGAGTTTAATATTGTAAAGGCAATGAGCTCACTACAATCTGCTAAAACAGAATTATCCGCTATGCTCAGTAAAGAGAAAATTATGCAGCTCAGAGAGTTGGTGGATAAAATATATTTAGATGAAAAAGTAGTTCAATACATTATAGATATTGTTTTTGCTACCAGGTTTCCAAAAGATTATAAAGTAGATATAGAGGGGTTATTAGAGTTTGGGGCTTCTCCTAGAGCAAGCATATCTTTATCTAGAGCGGCAAAAGCTCATGCTTTTTTAGAAGGGAGGGGATTTGTAACTCCTCATGATGTTAAAAGTGTTAGCAAAGAGGTCTTGCGGCATAGACTTAAGCTTTCTTATGAAGCTCAGGCAGAAGAGCTCAGTGCAGATCATATTATTGATAGAGTTCTGAAAACAATCATGGTTCCTTAAGTTATGTCAGAAATTCCTCTAGACGTTCTTAGAAAAATCAAAAAAGTACAAATTAAAGCCTCTAAAATGGTTTCAGATGTTCTATCAGGGGCCTATGTATCTTCATTTAAAGGTGCGGGTATTATTTTTGATGATGTTAGAGAGTATGATGCAGGGGATGAAGTAAGAAATATAGATTGGAATCTTACTGCTAAAATGCAGACCCCCTTTGTAAAACTTTACCAAGAAGAAAGGGAGTTGACCGTATATTTCTTGGTTGATGTTTCTTCTTCTATGTTATTTGGTTCAAGTGACAAGAATAAATTTGATGTGCTGATAGAACTGCTAGCAGCCCTTGCCTTTTCTGCTGTAAGCAATAATGATAAAATTGGGCTTGTTTTGTTTGACGATAAGGTTTGTAAATATTTACCTCCCAGAAGAGGTGTAGCTCACTTTCTTAGGATGATTCGAGAAGTATATGTGCATAAAGATAGAGGGAATAGGTCTTCAGTTATAGAAGCTCTTAATTTTTTTTCTAGAGTGCAAAAAAAATCATGCATTTGTTTTTTGCTCTCAGATTTTCTTTTTGATTTAGAGGTAAAAGGGCTCTCTGCTTTATCTAAGAAGCACGATATCTCAGCTGTTAATATTTTTGATCCTGCTGAGAAAATGATTCCTGATGTAGGTGTAACTCGAGTAAAGGACCTTGAAACAGGAAAAGATATTTATATAGATAGTAGTAGTCCTGAATTTAAAAGTTGGTTTGCAGGCAATGAAGAGCAAAAAAGTAAAGAGCTAATAAAGCTTTTTAAAAAGCTACATATACCTTATTTAGAGGTATCTTCTGATAGTGACATTCTCCGAGCTCTTAGTTTGTTTTTGAGTAAGAAAAAGGCTTTTTAGGAGGGGTAGATATGGCTTTCACAAAATACTACTTCTTTTATGCTTTATATATACTGCTATTTAGTACACATATATTTTCTCTTGAATTTTCCTTTGATAGAAATGAAGTTCAAGTGTCTCAAAATTTTGCTCTTAAATTGACATTTGATCGTGATGACCATGCTTATAAGGCTTTATTCTATGAGAAAATACTAAAGCAAATCAAAGAACAAGGCTTAGAGTTAGTTTCTTTTGAGGATAAGAAAGATCATTATCTTTTTAGCATAAATCCTATCTTT
>JAACFD010000003.1 GCA_009937555.1 Chlamydiales bacterium
ATATTAAAATGTTAGAGCTAGGGGTTAAATAAAAGGTGAATTGTATAGGGTGAAGAGGGTTTTTGTCAATAAAATTAGCAAACAAAGACACTATTTGCCAAATTTTAGCTTTTTCTGTTTTTATGAGGGAAGATGTTTGAGCAAAACTGGCAAATACTTAACAAAAAAGACCCGGCCTTAGCTTCATTTGTTAAAGCTTCGCAAGAGGATCAAGTAAAGATTTGTCAAGCTAGGGATGGAAGTGAAAATCTTGTAGATCACCGACAAGAACCTCTTACCTACTTTTACTCCAACTATAGTCCCCAAAAAGATGCAGATCGCTGGATAAATACTATTGAGAATAAACAAGTAGATGTTATCTTCGTTTATGGATTAGGCCTGGCCTATGGCTATGAGGAGCTCATCTCCTGGCTAGAGCAAGATGGGGAGCGCTTTCTTGTTTTTTTGGAAGAAGATGTAGCGGTAATAAGAGCATTTTTACATTCAGAGAGAGCTAAGAAAATTCTCCTAGATCCTAGGCTGCATATCATCTATTTACCGCCAAATTCCCTCGATAAAGGGGGCGCCTGTGAAGAGCTACTTCACTATTTTATTCAGCTATCCTTTACCGTAACAGCTCAGCCTTTTTATTCTAGAACAAAAGCTCAGTCATACTGTGAGATAAAACAGAAAATTATGCAGTACGGTGCTTTAGTAAACTATGCTAGCATTGAGATGCAGTGGCATGGCCTGCACTTTTTTCAAAACTTTTACCGAAACTTGTTTGAAATGAGGCAAGTTTATGAAATTGAATCTCTTAAAAACCAGTTTAAGGGTGTGCCTGCTATTGTGTGTGGCGCAGGACCGTCTTTAAATAAAAACTTTTCTGTGCTGGAAAAACTTAAGGACAAAGCGTTGGTTTTTGCTGGAGGCTCTGCCATTGCTGCCCTATCTAACAAAGGACTAATGCCTCATTTTGGAGCTTCTGTTGATCCAAACCCAGAACAATTTGAAAGAATGTTTCACCAGTCAGCCTATAGTTTGCCTATGTTTTTTAAATCCAGGGTATACCATAAATCTCTGAGGGTCTTACATGGGCCAAAGCTTTCGATAGGAGGAGCAAACACCTACCCTATTGTAAAATGGGTAGAGGATAATTTAAATATTAAAGGTGGAGACCATCTAAAAGAAGGGTTTAACGTTATACATATGTTGATGGACCTAGCTTTTTATATGGGATGTAATCCTGTTATATTTGTTGGCTTAGATCTTGCGTTTACAGGGATGCAGAGTTATGCCTCAAGTGTTGTGGAAGAGTCTTTAACAGATATGACACATGATGAAATAACTTTACAAAGTAATATTAATGATAATGCATTTAGGAAAAAGAGTTTGTATGGGAATGAGGTATTCACTCTTTGGAAGTGGGTTTCAGAAGCAAATTATACCTCTAAATATGCACAAGAGCACCCAAAAAGGAAAATACTAAACTGTACTGAAGGGGGCCTAGGTATTGAAGGGATAGAGCATATCTCTTTAGAAAATGCCGCAAAAAGATACTGTGGATTAAGTTATGATCTGTATGGGTGGGTTCAGAACTCAATAGAAAATAATGTCTGTCATAGGCCGAAAAAAACAGATATTAGAGAGTTGCTTAGACAACTTCAAGAAAGCTTAAGCTTATGCTCTGATATGTGTGAGTCTGAAATGAAGCTTATTGATGATATAATTAATGAGGCTAAGCAAGGGAATATTGATAGCGTACAAGTTTTATTAAAAGAGCTAGAAGGACTTGAAAATGACCTTAGCAAGCAGTTAGCATATAAGAAAATAATTGAACCTACAGGCAGAGTTCATTCAAGAGTAACTCAAAGAAAATTTAATAAAATTAATGCAGATAGTAGCCTGCCTGATATAACTAAGATGGTAAAGAGGTGGCAGGTATCTAAAGAACACTTAGCATCATACAAAGAAACAGCAAAAGTAAGCTCTCTATTTATAGATGAAGCTATAAAACTATATAGCCAGCAATAATAGCAGCCCCTGGAGGTGTTGTGCCTAGTAGAAGCCTACAGTTACTTAAACATAAAAATCCAAGCTTATTCAAAAAAGTATCTGAAGTTGAAAGAGCGGAACTAAAGGTGTGTAAGGCGCGAGATGGGCAGGATAACCTAGTTGATGAAAGAGTGTTTCCTCCACTTTATCACCACTCTGGATATAGTCCAAAAAAAGAAACTCAGCGGTGGTTAAATACAAGTAAATATGAAACTCATCAAGTACTGTATGTTTATGGTCTAGGGTTAGCTTATGTTTTTGATGAGCTAGAAACGCACCTGAAGAACAAAGATAATTACTTGGTTTTTTTAGAAGATGACATTCAAGTTATCTTAGCTTTTTTAAATCATCCTAGGTCTTTTCATATTCTTGAGCATTCTCAAGTTAAATTATATTTTATTGGTGCAGATAGAATAGAAGAGGAGTGCTTAAAGCTTTCGCAGTACTTTATAGGCCTTACTTTTTCATGTGTCGCACTACCTTTTTATGAAAGAGTAAAATTTAGTCAGTTTTGCTACTTAAGAAAGTATATCTCTTACTATGGAGCTAGCATTAACTATAGCTGCCAGGAGCTGTTAATGCATGGAGAGACCTACTTTCAAAATTTCTATGCAAACTGGATGCATATGAGTCCTTTACTTGAACCAGATGGTTTAAGAGGTAAATTTAAAGGTATTCCAGCTATTATTTGTGGGGCAGGGCCTTCTCTTGAGAACAACTATCAATTACTGTCTTCCTTAAGGAATAAAGCCCTTTTATTTGCTGGTGGCTCATCTATGGTTTTTTTATCTAAGAGAGGGATAAAATCTCATCTAGGAGGTTCTGTAGATCCAAATATAGCACAGTATCAAAGAGTTTTAATGCAGTCAGAGTTTGAGTTGCCTATCTACTTTAAGCCGAGAGTTTGTTCTAAAGCGATGAAGTTGATTCATGGGAAAAGATTGTTTATAGGTAATTCTAGTGTCTATCCAATAAGTAACTGGTTGCAAAAGCAACTTTCTGTTTCAGGAGGGCATGTGTATCAAGAAGGAATGAATGTTATCCATTTACTGATTGATATTGCTAAGAACCTGGGCTGTAATCCAATTGTGTTAGTCGGGATGGACTTGGCCTACACGGGTATGCAGAGATATGTTGGAGGGATTATTGAAGAACACCGTACCCATGTAAGCAAAACAATGATTACCAAACAGCATGGCTTAAATGACAATGCCTTTTTGAAGCAAAGTGTTTATGGTAAACAAGAGTATACACTATGGAAGTGGGTTGAAGAAGCTAAGTATATTGCAGATTATGCTCAGGAAAATCCAGAGCTACAATTTGTCAATTGTACAGAGGGGGGGCTAGGAATAGATGGAATTGAGCATAGGCCTTTAAAAGAGGTTTCAAAAGATTATCTGTCTAAGAATTATGACCTCTCATCTTTGCTTCATCAAGAACTATCGCTTTTGAATCAACATAGAAATATAGCAGAGAAAGTCGAGAAGAAAATATCCTCTATCTATACAAGCTTACTTAAGGTAAAGGAGATCTGTGGGGATATAGAAAGGCTTTTGGAGAGTCAAATAGGAGAATTAAAAAAACGTAAACTTGGAAAGCTAGAAAGTTTAGCTAAAAAAATGATGGAAAGAGAAAACTCGCTGAGTCATGAAGTAGCTTTTAAAGAGATAGTTGAACCTGTTGGTAGGGTCAAAAGTAAAATGTTGCAAAGAAATTTAGACAGTATTGATCTTGACTCAAGCTTATCTGACTGTGATAAAAAACAAAGAAAGTGGGAGCTTCTTTTTGAAAAAATTCAGTTCTATAAGGAAACAGCAGAGGTAAACCTTGGGTATATTACCAAAGAACTAAAAATGCAGGAAGTAGGGAAGAGGGAATAATGAACAAGATAAGTAATATGCAGAAGCTGGAGAAGAGGGACCCTAATTTAGTAGAAATTCTAAGAGGAGTTGATACTCAAGGATTGAGTCTATGTGAGACAAGAAACAAAAAAGAGAACATAACTGATAGTCGGTATGAAAAGAATAAGTACTTTCACTCTAACTATAACCCTAGTATTGAAGCTAAGAAGTGGGTAGATAGTATTGACTTAGATAACATAAGTGTAGTTTTTGTTTATGGTCTAGGGTTAGGGTATTGCTATGATGAACTACAGCAATGGCTGAAGGATAAAGAGCACTATCTGGTTTTTCTTGAGCATGACCTCTCTGCTATAAAGCTTTTCTTATCTTCCCAGCGTGCTGGCAAAATTCTGGATGATAATGCAGTATTTATTCGTTACTTAGGGGCTAATGAAGAAGAGCTAGTTCAGTGCTGTAAAGACTCATTAGACTATTTCATTACACTACCTTTTAAAGTTACTTCGCTCCCGATGTATGAGAAAGATCATATCAGACAATATAGCATGATTCAAAAGCATATAGCATTTCATGGAGTACATATAAACTATGCTGCACAGGAGTCTTTAACTCATGGCTTATCGTATTTTCAAAATTTTTATCGCAACTGGGCCTCTCTTAGAGAGGTTTATTCTAGTGGAGAAATAAGTCAGGAATTCTCAAATATTCCTGCAATCATTTGTGGTGCAGGACCTTCTTTAAATAAGCACCTTTCCCTCTTAAAAAAGCTCAAGAACAAGGCTTTATTCTTTGCCGGGGGATCAGCGATCACAGCTTTATCTAAAGAGAGTATTCAAACACATTTTTCAGCAATTGTAGATCCTAATAAATGGCTTTATGAGAGATTTTTTGATCAGTCCCACTTTAATACTCCTCTTTATTTTAAAATGCGTGTTTTTCATAAGGTTTTAAAGCTAGTATCATCTCCTAAAAGAATGATAGGAGGCTCTAGTGTGTACCCTGTGACATCTTGGATGGAGAATGAGTTGGGGTTAGGTTCTCTACCTAGAGTTAATGAAGGGTTAAGTATATCTCATTTTCTTATGGACGTTGCTCAACAGTTAGGGTGTAGCCCAATTATATTTGTAGGAATGGACTTAGCTTATACGAATAATTGTCGTTATGCCAAGAATGTACTACCTAAGTATCAAACCAGAAGAACAGATGAGCAGCTTACTAGAGGTCATAGTGTGAATAGTGGTGGAATTTTCAAAACAAGTTTATATGGAGATTCTGTAATTACTCTATGGAAATGGATTGAAGAGGCAAAGCATATATCTGAGTACACACAGCAATATCCAGATAAAACGTTTATTAATGCTACAGAGGGTGGATTAGGTATTGAAGGTATTCAACATGCCCCTTTAGGTGAAGTTGTTAAACAGTATATGAATATGAACTATGACTTGTTAAGCACAGCACATCTTAGTTTTCAGAGTCAAGAGAGAGTGGTTTTAAGCAAGGAGAAGGTAAGGGAAACCTTGGAGAGACTACATAAAAGCTTACTATCTAGCTTTGAGTTATGCAATGAAATATCTCAGTTAATTGAAAATTTACTTTCAGAAGTAAAAAAGCAAAGAGTAGGTAGGGAAACAGCTCTTATAAAAAGAATACAAGAGAAAGACGAAGTGTTAGCAAAAGAGCTGGCATATCAGCAAGTTATTGAGCCAGTAGGAAGAGTGCGGACTAGGGTAAGTTTTAGAGAGATAACTAGGTCTTCAACTGGATTGGGAACGGAAATTCAAAAGAAAATAGCAAGGTGGGAGTCAACCCAAAAGCAAGTGCTGTTTGATAGAGATACTGCAGGGACTAATATCTTGTGCTTAAAAGAAGCTTTAACACAGTTGTAGTTAAGATTATGGCAAATGAAATAAAAAAACTATTAAGTTCTATCAGTGGCAAAGAACTATCAAAAGAAAAGCGTATAGAATTAAGTGTTAGGCTGGCAGCTTTGATACTAAAAGAGAGTCACTCTCAAGAAAAAATTTCTGAAAAAGCACTTAGCAAGCAGTTAAGTGATATGATGGAAGATTTTGAAGGAAGGGTTTTTACTACCAACTTAACCGATCAAGTTTTTCGATCAGAAAGTTCAACAGCAGTGTTTTCTCAACTAAGCTATCTGATAAACAAATTTGGACTTCCTAAATACCTCCCTTTTTACAAAAAGTGGCCTCTTATTATCTTACACTTTTTAGGTAGATACTGCTTTAAGTTTATGATGCCTCTTTTTTTATTTTTCCTAAAAAAAGATATGTCCAGAGTACTAGTAAAGGATTCTGAGGAGTCAATCAGAAGGTATATAGATGATAAAAAGCAGTCTTTAGAGACAGTAAATCTAAACCATCTTGGTGAAGCGATACTGGGAGAGCAGGAAGCTTGGAAGCGACTAGAAACTTATTTAAAAGACCTTAAGAGTGATTATGTAGAGTATGTTTCTGTAAAAATATCAACACTTTATAGTCAAGTTAGTGTTATTGCTTATGAAGATACGCTCGAAGTGCTGGCAGAAAGGTTTAGGATTCTTTTAAGAGAGTCTCAAAAGCATTTTTTTGTAGACGGTAGCGGGGCTGTGAAAAAGAAGTTTGTTAACCTGGATATGGAAGAGTATAAGGATTTAAGGTTAACGGTTGATTTATTTAAGGTGGTTCTAGAGGAAGAAGAATTTTTAAAATGTCGTGCTGGTATTGTTTTGCAGGCATATCTACCTGATTCTTATGAGATTTTAGATTCAATTATTCACTGGTCAAAAAAACGTATTGAGAGAGGGGGTGTGCCTGTTAAAATAAGGTTAGTTAAAGGCGCAAATCTAGCAAATGAAAAAGTTGAGTCTTCACTTAAAGGTTGGCCTCAAGCTCCTTTTCGTTTTAAGAGTCATGTTGATGCTCAATTTAAGCGAATGGTCCAATTATCCTTTAAGCCTGAAAATGCAGTGGCTGTAAATATAGGGGTTGGCTCTCATAACTTATTTGATATCGCCTATGCTTTTATTTTAAGAGCTGAGAATAAAGTTGATAGGTTTGTGAACTTTGAAATGCTAGAAGGAATGGCAGATTCACTAAAAAGAGTTGTTAATCAAGCGAGTTCAGGGGTTGTTGTATATAGCCCTGCAGCAGAAGAGGAGTATTTTCATAACGCTATAGCATACTTAATTCGAAGACTTGATGAAAATACAGGTCCAGATAACTTTTTAAAAAGCTATTTCGGTCTAAGGGAGTCTTCTAATGCCTGGATAAAAGAAGAGGAGAAATTTATAAAATCTCTTGGCGATACAGAAAGTATTTTTGAAACATTGCCAAAACAAAATAGGTTTCAAGATAGACTTGAGAATATCACATATAGTGACAGCCAAGATAGAGACTTGTTTTACAATGAAAGCGACACAGATTTTGTGCTTGAGAATAACTTGAAGTGGGCAAAAAATCTTGTTCTAAGCTATCAGGGGAAGTGCTTTGGTAGTGTTCCTTTAGTTATAGGAGGGGTGGAAAGCGTTTCAAAAGAAACTCATAATGGAATAGATCCATCAAACGGGAAAGAAATTTACCAAGTATCATTGGCTAATGATCGTCATTTAGAAAGTTTAGAAAAAGCTGTAGTAAAAGGGAAAGAAGTAGCTAGTTCTTTAGCTCTAAGTGATATTTTAGATATTTTAAAAAGAGTTGAAATAGCGTTAATTGAAAAAAGAGGACATTTTGTTGCTTGTGCTATGGCTGATGGAGGTAAACTTTTAGAGCAAGCAGACGCAGAAGTCTCAGAAGCTATTGATTTTTTAAGATACTATAGAATAGAGAGGTCAAAGTGGAGTAAGTGGAATAAAGGGATTGCGATACAGCCTAAGGGGTGTGTTTGTGTTGCTTCTCCATGGAACTTTCCTGTTGCGATCCCTATAGGTGGTATAGTTTCTGCTCTACTAAGTAAAAACGTGGTTATCTTTAAACCCTCTTTAGAGACCTCTTTAGTTGCCTATGAAATAGCAAAGCTTTTTTGGGATAATGGCCTACCTAAGCAGTTACTTCACTTTTTTACCTGTTATAATGAACCTATTGGTTCCCGTCTTATTCAATCAGCATTTATCGATCAGGTAATTCTTACTGGCGCTACTCACACGGCTAAACGTTTTCTTGAGCTTAGACCTGGCCTGCAACTATATGCTGAAACAGGAGGGAAGAATGCTATAATTGTTAGCAAAATGTCTGACAGAGACCTTGCTATAAAGAGTGTAATAGACTCCTCGTTTGGGCATAGTGGGCAGAAGTGTAGTGCATGCTCTTTATTAATATGTGACAAAGAGGTTTATCACGATTCAAGTTTTATGCAACAGCTTTATGATGCTGCGATAAGTCTAAAGGTTGGAAGCGTCTGGGATTTTTCTACAAAGATTGGTCCTTTGATTCGACCTCCAGGTCCTGTAGCTCTTAAAGGGTTAAATAACTTAGAAGAAAATGAAGAATGGTTATTAGCTCCTGAGCAAATTGGAGCTTCTGGCCGTTTATGGGCGCCTAGCATTAAAAGAGGGGTCCAGCAGGGAAGTTTTAGTCATCAGCATGAATTTTTTATGCCTCTTCTATCTATCATGGAGGCCAATGATTTAAATTATGCAATTAAACTGGTTAACTCCACTCCTTATGGTTTGACTTCAGGATTACACTCTTTAGATGAAAGGGAGCATGAAATATGGAAAAATCAAGTTCAAGCAGGCAACCTCTACATTAATAGGGGAATAACAGGAGCTATTGTTCGTAGGCAACCTTTTGGAGGGATGAAAGATAGCTGCTTTGGTGTAGGGTTTAAAGCTGGGGGGCCAAATTATTTGCTTCAGTTTTCTAAGTTATCAACAAAGGTTGATGCTCAGGAAAATTTTAAAGCTTATCTTCCAGATGTGTTTCAAGGGATTAAAAGTGTTGCTCGTAGTTATCTATCGGAGCAGGACTTTCTTTTATGGAAGAGGATTTTGCTAAATTATGAAAAAGCTCAACGAGAAATTTTTAGCCAGGAGCATGATTTTTCTCATATTTTGGGCCAGGATAATCTTTTTTATTATACTTCAAAAGAGGTAGCCATAAGGTTGCAACGTAGTGATTCATTGCTAGACTTTTTCTGTATTATTGGTATTGCTCAACTTGTCCCCAGTAAAATTAAAGTATACTTTGAACGTATGCCTGTAGAGATGTCTCAAGAATGGAAAAAGAGCTTACCTAGCAATTTAGAAATAGTGGTGTGTTCAGATGAGCAGCTTGTATCATACTTATTAGAAGAATCTCTTTATCTAGTAAGGTTTTTCTCTGAAGCTCCAAAAGGGTTTTTAAAGGCAATTTCAAAACATTCTATAGTAAGTTATGAGCAGCCTATTCTAGAGAGTGGACGCGTTGAGTTAAGTTTTTATTATCAAGAGAAGAGCTTAAGTTATGACTATCATCGTTATGGCAATCTAGGGGCAAGAGAACGACAGCGTTAAGTAGTTTTTCTCAATTTATTTTTACTTTCATCGCTAAAATTAATAAATGGATTTTTCTAAGGAAGATTTTGCCCTTGTAGAAAAGGTTTTCTAGGTCTATAATATGCGTTTTTTAATGCACCGATAGCTTAACCGGATAGAGCACCCGGCTACGAACTGGGAGGTTGGAGGTTCGAATCCTCTTCGGTGTAAATTTCAAAGGAAGTTGTAAGGAGATTTTTCACATGACTAACTTAATTGGCAAACCTGCACCAGAATTTATTGCCGGAGCTGTTGTAAATGGAAAATTTGTAAATAACTTTTCTCTAAGAAGTTATGTAGGTAAAAGTAAGGTTGTCTTTTTCTTTTACCCACTAGATTTCACCTTTGTATGTCCTACTGAACTCCACGCTTTTGAAGAAATGGCAGAAGAGTTTGAGAAACGTAATACAGTTGTAGTTGCATGCTCTGTTGATAGTTGTTTCTCTCACAATGCATGGTTAAAAACCCCTAAGTCTGAAGGTGGTATAGAAGGTATTAGTTATCCTATAGTAGCTGACATGACTAAGCAAATTTCACAAAAATTTGACGTCCTTAAGGAAGATGAGGGTATTGCTTATAGAGGCCTTTTCCTTATTGATGAGCAAGGGGTAGTACGTCACCAGATGATAAATGACCTCCCTCTTGGTCGTTCTGTTGACGAAGTTCTACGCCTAGTAGACGCTCTAGACTTTGTAGAAAAGCATGGCGAAGTCTGTCCAGCTAATTGGGCTCAAGGCAAGAAAAGCATGAAGCCTACATCTGAAGGACTTAAAGACTTTTTTAATTAGACGTTAAATAGTCGTACAAATCACTTTCCGATGTTAAAATAAGGCTGTTGTGAGCTTGACATATGGGCGCCACTTCCTTAAGTATTTCGCTATTACCAACTCCTGGAAGGCAAATTGCGCTAATATTTGATATTTGATCGTACTTCTTTAAAAATTTTAATCCAAGCAAGTAGTCTTTAACACTAAACCCTTCTTCTTCTACCCTGAAGTAGATTAAATTCTGATTAAATAATAATGACTGAATAGCAAAGTGTAAGCCTAGGCTGCTTTCTGGGGGATTTCCAAAGCTGTCTAGTAACTCTGGCAGAGAGTAACAAAAATATGCAGTGTTAAATTGCCCTTTTTCTGCTTCACCAAATAAAGCTACAGAATGTCCCATGATTTATCTCCTTTTTTGTACAAAGGAGTATTAGCAAGTTTGGTGCCAAGTAAGTATTTAAAGAGAAAGCAGTTGAATATAGCGTTTGATATCCAGAATAAATGAAATTGATTCCTTAGATAACTGCTTGATAATAAACTCCCAAGCTGGAAATAGAATACCAAGACCAAGCAAAGCTTTTAAAGGCATTCCTAGAAAAATAACTTGTACTTGTGGAGCTAGACGGTTACTAACACCGAGGAAAAGGTCTGTCATTAAAACAGTTAAAAGAGCTGGAGATGCAAGTTGTACAGCAAGCTTTAACACATGGTGTACAATACCTAGGCACTCTTTAAAAAAAACAAAGTTAGAGGTGTAAAAGTCTGATCCAAAAAATCTATCAATGGGAAGGAGTTCGTAAGACTCAAGAACTACATCCAAAAATAGAAAAGGCCCTTTTATAGAGAAAAAGACGGCAATAAGTAGGTAGTTATATAGCATACCTACAGGAGATGACTGTGCTTGTAAGCTTGGATCTTGGGCTTGTAAGTTTTGAGCTCCTCTTTGGTGATCAACAATGGTTCCTGAAGATTGAGCAATCTGAAAAGGTAGAGAAGCAAGGTAGCCCAAAATAAAACCTACAAAAAGCTCTTTAATTAATAATGCAATGAAGCGGATATCAAATTGAAGAAATGTTGTAGCATCAGTAAAGACTTTTGGGAATAAAATGATGCTTATGCTCAGTGCAAAACCAACTTTAATAGGAGCGGGTACCACCTTTGACCCAAAAAAAGGAGCAAGCATCATTATAGGTAGCATGCGGCCAAGGGATAAAAATAAGGAGGATACTAAGAAAAGCTCAGGGTCAGGGCTCTGAAAAATAGGGTGACTAAGTAGAAACTGAGTGACGCTCTCATCTAACATTTAGAACGCTTATCTCCATTTATAGAAGTTGCTAAAAATGTTATTTGCGTAGTGCATCACTTCTTGTCCTAACCACCCACCCATTAACATGAGGACCATAACCACGGCCAGTAGCTTAACAGTAAAGGATAGTGTTTGTTCCTGAATTTGTGTTGCAGCTTGAAATACAGCAACTAATAGCCCCACTATCATGCTAATTAATACTGGAGGACCTGAAAGTATCAGCACTAATATAATGGCCTCATATGATAGAGAAAATATCTGCTGGGTGTACATAACGTTTTATTCCTCCCTAGTTATAGGATAAGACAAGACCCTGAACAAGCATGGTCCAGCCATCTAACATCACGACTAGTAGTAATTTTAAAGGTAATGAGATACTCATGGGAGACATCATCATCATACCCATTGCCAGTAGGACGTTAGAAGTAACAATATCAATCACAAAAAATGGCAGGTACACTAATACCCCAATCTCAAAAGCATTTCTAATCTGGCTTGATATATAAGATGGGACTAAGATGATAAAGCTTTCTTGTTTTAACTCTGATCTAAAAGGTTCAGGAAAGCTTTTGTTTGCCAGCTGTAAAAAGCTTATGCGGTGCTCAGCTAAAGAGTTTTTATATAGAAAATCCTTAAAGGGCTCTTTAGCTTTTTCAACCAGCTCTATAGCAAATCCAGCAGTATCTCTTGAAAATAAGTCTGTACCCCATTTCTTTTCAAAGACTTCTTGTGAGGCATCATACATAGCTAAGCCTGTTGGAGCCATGACATATACCGTGAGTATTAAAGCCATTCCATTTAAGACTTGGTTAGGGGGAGACTGTTGAACTCCGATTGCATTACGTAGAAGCGACATTACAATAACGATTTTTGTAAATGAGGTTAAAAGCATGGTGAAAAAAGGTAAAAGTGAGAGTCCCACTAAAACCATACTCTGAGTCACTAAGTCTACTTCCTGGTTTCCAGCTGGTAATGCAGATACTGCAGGAGCCGCATTAGGAAGGATTTTTTGTGGTGAAGGAAAAGAAAATTTACCACTGCCAGGGGTGTTTTGAGCTATGGAGGTATTTGTAGTAGAGCTCTGTGAAAAAACAGGGGTAAACCATGCTAAACTTGCAGTGAAAAAAGTTAACAAAAAGCAAAATGCGACACATTTTTTAATCATTTATGATTCTCGCTTTTTAATTAGAGTTTGAAAAGCTGTTTCTAGTGCTTGCCATTGAAGGTCGAGTTCAGCATTGATAATTCCAGCTTCTGTTTCAATAACACAGCCGCCCAGTTTAATATCATCTTTTTCTTCAATAGAGAAGCTTTTTGCATGCTCAACAATTTGAAGTAATTGAGGTTTGTGTTTTTCTAGAGCTTGCACAGAAGAAGGGTGGACATACACAGTAATTTTTTGATGCTGTGAAACAGGTTTTAGTGTGTTGGAAACAATTCCTACAATTGCATTGGGGTTTTGCTCTATTTCTTGCCCTACAATTTTCTTAGCTGCTTTCATGGCTAGATCCACAATAATTTTCTGCATCTCATTTTTAACCGTTTCTGTTTCCTGTTCTAATAACGCAAGTTGTTCATTCCACTTACTTAAGCCTTCTGCAAATCCCTCTTCTTGCGCTTTTTCTTTGATGCGTTCACATTCTGTTGCAACTTGTTCTTTATAGTTTTTGGTGCTTTCTTTGATATGTTCTATAAGCTCTTGAGCTTCTATGATTTTTGAGAAGTCTTCTGAGGGGATGACCTTCTTATCTAAGTTTGCAAGTAATTCTTGCTCTTCTAGAGGGAGCAGTTGAAATAGCTTCATTGTGAAGAGTCCTTCGGTTTTCTTTGCTTGGTAAAAAGAGAAATCAGGTGTTTAATCTGCATTTGGTCTTTTGAAGACAAAAATACTTTTTTTTCCTGTTTCAGTAGCTTGTTTAATAGTTTACCACGTCCTGTATCTAGTTTGTGGGTTAGGTACCAAAGAACACTTGGATTTTCATCTCTGATACTTAAAGCAAATCTGTGTAGGCCAAATTTATGTATAAGCATTCTTAAAGATTTAGGGTTTCTATCCCACTTATGTAGTTTAAAAAATCTACTAGAGCTTTCTTTCTCTACCCCTTGCTTTACCAGAGACTGTAAGTAACGCACTTGATTCTTAGAAAGAGCCTGGTAAATTTTATGGATAGTTTTTTTGTCTACAACAGTATGAATTTCCTTTACCAAAGAATGTAAGCCTAAATAATCAATAAACTTTAAATAGCGTGGCTTTGATAGGTCTAAGAGAGGGGTGAAGTCAGAAGAAGGGAGCTGGTTTAGTGGTAATACATGATCCTCAACTAGGAAACTTAAAAACCGGCTCACAAAAAAAGGCTGAGCCCACTTATCTATAGTATTTACTGTTAGCTTATTTTTCTGTAGTTTTTGAACTCCTTCAAGTTGTTCTGTGGAGAGCAAAGAGAGGAAAATATTTAGTAGTGCTTTATCTAAAGTTCGAACAAAAGGAACTAGCCAGGAGTAATGTAGTAAGTGAAACTGCTGTCTTTCTGGTGAAATTAAGTGTGAGAGAGGGAGCTTGGGAGCGTTTTGAAGGTTTTCTAAAACTTCCTTAGGGAAGTATTTTACCAGCGTTTCTTTAGAGCATTTAGACTGCTCAAGTAGTTCGTTTAAGATTTGATAACCTCTTGTATGCATATGCATTATCCGGGTCTACTTATTAAGAGGGCTTTTCGCTAGCTTCTTCATCTTCTTCGAAGTCCTCATCTTCAAAGTCTTCATCGTCATCTTCATCATCTTCATCATCTTCATCCTCTTCTTCATCACCTTCTTCCCCTTCGTCTTTTTCTTCAAGTACTTCTCCAGTTAGGTCAATAAGTGTGAGTGGAGCAAGAGAGAATAGGGAACGCAGCCCCTTGGGACTTGAGCGTAGCAGTGCAAAGAATTTCCATATTAAAAATCCAGACCCTAGTAGTAACACTAGTATAATACTTAAAAAGCTAAAGAATAGAACTTGGAACATAGCTTGAGATTCTTTAGCGATAGTTATAGACCATATTTTGACAAGGCCAGTAGCAGCTTTTACATTACTATTGTTCTTTGACATTGTGCTGTAATCTGAAAGTCGCGTTTGATCTGTTATAACTGTTACATTCTCAAACTCTAAGCCATTGATACTGCTTGAAACCAGTCGCTTAATTCTAGAAACAAGCTGATTATTAGGGTCTAAAGGTCCCTCTAACTTTACATATACACTAGCTGTAAGGTCAGCTTTCTTTTTTCCAGGGTTTAGGGGATCATCCTTAGGGTAGGAGATCTCAACCGAAGCATCAATGATACCGTCCATTTTTAAGATAGTGTTCTCAATCTGTCTTGCCTTGCCTTCTCTGAATTTTAACTCTTCAGTAGTGTCAGAGGGGACAAGCCCGCTACTTCGGTTGATAATTTGAAGAATGCTGTCTCTTTTAGATCTAGGGAAACCCCTTCTAGTTAGAATTGCTAGGGCTGCAATTTTTTTGCTCTTAGGGACAGAAATATTCCATGCAATCTCTTTTCCAGTAGCTTCAAGCTTTTCAGCAGGAATATTTGCAGTGTAAAGAGTAACAAGGATTTCATTTGCCTCTCTTTCATCTACTCCATTAATAATAATGGAAGAGCTTTCGCATGAGCAAAGGACTGTAGAAACTAGTAAGCCAATAATAAGTAGCTTTAGAAATTTAGGGATTGAAAATTTAGAGTTGCTATGCTCGTACATGTTTTAGGTGCTCCTTGGCAAGCGAAAGAGTTTGAGTTTCAAACTTTTTTTAACGGTTCTGCTAATTAATATGAAGTAATTACATTCTCTAGTTTTTAATTATGTTAGCATAAACGAGATAATTAAAAACTGGATTAATTTTTTAACTCTATTTTTTCTTTTTTAGCGAAAGGATAAACCGCACTTCTTCTTGGAGTTGAGGGGGAAGAGACTGTTCTTGAGCCCAGTTAGCTAGAGATTCTGTATCATCTAGATTCTCTAGGTTGAGTAGTAAGTGCTGAGCAAAAGTGCTGTCAAGTTGTAAGTCATCAGATTGTAGTAGTTTAAAGCATAAATTTGATACTTTAGGGTCTTTGAAAAACTGAAGGCATAATGCTGCATGTGTATTATCTTCTGAAATAGGCACTGTACTAAGTACTTTTACTAAGAATTCTTTTGCATCTTCTCCAAAAGACAAGATTGCTTTCATGATTTGGGATTCAGCAAAAAAGTCAGCTCTCTTTACACAGGCAAAAATATGCTCTAAACTTGCTGGGTCTTTTATAGCGCTAAGGGCCTCAATAGCGAATAGTGGAGCGTTTCCATAACCAGGGAATAAAGGGTTCCAGAAGTCTAAATTCTCAATCAAAGCAATAAGGTCTTTAACTGCTGCATTACCGAGTTTTACTAAATTTTCTATTTCTTTCTCTGGGTATTCATCTTCAGATAAAATTAACTCACTAATTAGGTACGCTATAGAATTTTTATTTGAGTTTTCCTCTGTAATGGTTTTAAGTTTAGCGTAGGTTTGGAAAGAGCGTAAAACCAAAGCCTTATCTTGAGGAGATAAAAATGAATCGGAAAGATTTAGGTCTTTTGACTGCTCAATTTCTTGTAGTTCGTGAATACGATTTATTGAAAACTCTTCTTGAACACCTGGAGCATCGGGATTGTTGTAGTACTCTAGCATAACAGAAAAAGAGCCTCCAAAGTGGGCATCTTTGTGCATTAAGATAGATACATCGTCATAGTCATTAATAGGGACATCAAAGACAAGCTCATCAGTTAGCATTTCATTACTTTGAGTATACTCTGTATGCTCAGTCTCAATATCATTTAAAATATCTTTGAATGTCTTTCTAGTGGTGCTCATTTTAACCTATTGTAATTTAAGTGTTTGAATTATACAGAAGCTAGGGTTTTTTAGGCTATGTAAAAATTTAATTTACTGTTTTATACATGTTCTGCTGCGTGGTAGCTAGAGCGAACAAAAGGACCGCAAAACATATCTTTAATGCCTATAGATAGCCCATAGTTTTCATATTCCTTAAAAGTCTCAGGAGTAATAAATTCTTTAACCCGTATTTTTTTGGCGTTAGCTTGAAGGTACTGGCCAATAGTTACAATTGAGCAACCAGCTTTTTTAAGGTCATTTATAGTTTGGAAGACTTGCTCTTTTGTTTCCCCTAAACCTACCATAATACCTGACTTAACTTGTGTGCCACTTTTTTTCTCGGATAAAAAGTGTAAAAATTCTAGGGAGCGGTTATAGGTAGCTTTATGTCGAACAAAAGGAGTTAACTTTTCTACTGTTTCAACATTATGATTAAATACATCAGGCATACCTTTAAGGGCTAATTCCCAGGCATTTTTATTACCGGCGAAGTCAGATGTTAAGACTTCAGTTGTAACATTTGGTGCATTTTCCTTAATTTGTTCTAGGATTTTAAAAAGTTGAAGGGCGCCGCCATTATCAATATCATCTCTAGCAACCATTGTTATTACTACATGGTTTAGGTTTAGATCTTTGACAGCTAAGGCTATTCGTTTTGGTTCTGTTTCATCTAGTGGCAGGGGGGCTTGATTAAAATCAATATCGCAAAAAGAGCAGCTTCTTGTGCACTCTTTGCCCATAGCAAGAAAAGTTGCTGTCTTTTTTGAGTAACACTCTAGAAGGTTTGGGCATTTTGCTTCTTCACAAACTGTGTTCAGTTGGTGTTTTTTTAAAATATTATGAGTCTCAAAAAGCTTGGGGCCCTTTGGCATTTTTCTGTGTAACCATGGAGGGAAGCGTCCCACCTTAACTATTTTCTCCCCACTTGTTAAACAGGGGTTTTTAGGTAGTTTATTTCCTTTAACGGAAACTTTTGGGACTGTACTGAAAATCTCTTTATTGACCATATCATCTCTTTTTTGGGGGAAGGTGAATAGGGCTATCAACAGCCATATATGAAGCTTCTAGCCAAATTTCCGCAAGCGTTGGGTGAGCATGCACTGTTTCCTGAATACAGTCTAAAGTGATTTCATTAGCTATTGCAAGGGCCATTGGTGAAATAAGGTTGCCTGCGTCAGGGCCCACAACTTGAGCTCCTAAAATCTCTAAAGAATCAGGGTTAAATACAATTTGAGCAAAGCCTTCTGTTTCTAAAGCCGCCTGAGCTTTTCCTAAAGCTTGGAAAGGGAAGGCACCAACTTTTGCATTGGGGGTATTTTGCAAAGCTTCACTAAGAGTCTGGCCTACAGTAGCAATTTCTGGATGAGTAAAAACAACAGCAGGGACTGCACTATAGTTCATGATATGGCTTTTTCCACAAGCATTCTGGGCGGCAATAATTCCTTGGTGAGAGGCAACATGTGCTAGTAGAGCTTTTCCTGTTACATCCCCTATAGCATAAATGTGGCTAACTGATGTCTGCATGTGCTCATTTACAGGTATAAAGCCTTTATCTTTATCTGGTGCTAAACCTGCTTTAGACAAGTCAAGTTTATCAGCATTAAGTTTTCTTCCAATTGCAACAAGAGCTTTCTCTGCTTTAATCGTCTTCTTATTTTTAAGAAGAACACTAATATTACTTTTTCCTTTACTTACCTTTTCAACCATTGAATTAGTATGAATTTCAATACCCTGTTTCCTAAACTTTTTCTCTAGTATAGCTTTTACTCCAGGGTCCTGTTGGAAAAGAATACTGTCCATCGCCTCTATAATATGGACTTTAGTTCCTAGTTCAGCGAATAGTGAAGCAAATTCACATCCTATGTAGCCTCCTCCAATGATAGCTATGGACTTTGGTAATTTTTTTAGAGAAAGGACTGATGTAGATGATAAGATGGACTCGTGATCAAAAGGGAAAGCTGGAATTTCTAAAGGCTCTGATCCAGATGCTATAATGATTCGGTCAGCTTTTAAAAGGAGGTTCTTTGAAGAGCTACTTACTTTTACTTCTGTTGGGGAGGTAAATTTTCCAAAACCTTTAATGATATTAACCCCATGACTTTTAAGTAAGCTTTCTAGATTACTTCTGATTAAGTTGACCGTCTCAGTTGCTCCTTTTTGCATTTTTGAGAAGTTAACCTTGATTGATGAGACATCAATACCAAACTCTTTTGCGCGCTTAATAATACTTAGAACTTCAGAGCGAGATAAGAGAGCTTTAGTAGGGATACACCCTCGGTTTAGGCAGGTGCCTCCTAGTTCTCCGGCTTCTATTAAAGCAACTTTTTTACCCGATTTGGCAGCTTCAATCGCTGCAACATAACCTCCTGGTCCAGATCCAATTACGATAATGTCAAAGGTTTGATTGCTCATGTGTTAGTTCGCCTTATAGTACTAGTTATCTTCGAAATTTTTTTTAATGATATTCATAACACTGAAAGAAAATAGGGTAATACCAGCGCAAATCAGGGTAGCAGCTACTTTATGACTCATAGAAGAGTAAATCATAATAATTGCTGCTATGTTTACTAGCCCAAAAACAGCTTTGGATATAACTAAGTTCCTAGTGTTCAAAATTGTAACCTTTTTGCATAGCTTCAAATAAGACCATTGTAGCTTTTTAATAGGTTAAAATAAAAATAAAAGAGAATAATGTCTATCTACATTTGCCTTGATGGAAAAAGAAATGAGCTTATATAATTCAGAGATAAACGAAGCAAAGTTGGTCAATATGGATAAAGGTAGCACAGTAAAAGTATGTTGGAGTTGTGACGGGAAAGTAAGTAACCAGTCAGTTCAGTGTCCGTATTGTGGCGCACATCTGGGTACTCAGCAAGAAAGTAGTCTTGGGGTTAACTCTCAAGCACAGTCCAGTTATACAAGCGAAGATGCTTCCCAAAAACCTAGATACCAACAAGTTAAAACGGTAAGTTCAGAAGACAATTTTACGCCCCTATACAGCCAGTCTACAGGGGAATCATCTTCAGAGGATTCTTTTGAAAGACAGTCTTTTCAACAAGCTTCTCCAGAAGCCTCGGCCAGTAAACACTATGAAGAGGCACAAGCCTCGGGCTCTGTAAAAGAAATGCTAGCTTTTTCCTTGCTTCTTGTAGCAATGGGGCTGTTTCTTTTTTCTATAATTCTGTTTCTCTTTTCCAAAGATGGTTATCTTGTATTGAAGTGGAAGTCTTCTTACTGGCTATTTTGTTTACTACTCTCTATTCCTGTCTTTTTCTTTGGCTGGAGAGCTCTTGGACAAGTTGAAGAGTGTGAAGCTTAAAACTAATTAAGCTATCGGCACTTTACCACAACACTTCTTATACTTTTTTCCACTCCCACACGGACAGACTTCATTTCTTTTTGTTGAAGGCTCTTTCATGATTGGCTGAACCTTATTGTCTTGGTCTGTATCTTCACCTGTTTGGCTAGCTTCAACATCATCTCCAAAAGAAAAATTTCTATTTTTTTCTAAGCTAATTTGCTGGAGTTTTTGCTCAAAGAAGTCTTCGTGAAGTGGAATGATTTGGAAACAAAATAGGCTTTGTGCAATTTCTTTCTTTAAGTTGAGGGAAAGCTCTTCAAAAAGAGTGAAGGCTTCTGTCTTAAATTCCATTAAAGGATCTTTTTGCCCCACGGTACGCATTTGAACATCTGAACGAAGATTGTCCATTGCAAGTAAGTGTTGTTGCCACATAGAGTCTATTTTTTTAACCATAATTTCTTTAACGGTAACATCTAAAAAGTTCGATGGGAAGTGCACGCCTTGAGTTTCAAGATCTGTACCTCTTTTTCTTTCTAGGCCTATTTTGTTGTGAAATGCTTCTGATAGAGTTTCTGCAACGTGTTGAGTCCATGCCTCAGAATCTTGGCTCTCTACATCAGAACTGTGTAATGATATAGGGAAATGTTGATTTAGGTATTCAATAGACTCCTTAATAGCAGACTCTGCTTCAGCGTGGTTTTGACTTGAAGAGTCAAAAATTTCCCAGCTAACATCTTCAAATAGTTCTTTAACTAAGTCTTGGAGAGAGTCAGTAAGGAGAATTTCATGACGGTATGAGTAGATCTCTTTTCTTTGACGGTTCATTACGTCATCATACTCAAGGGTATGCTTACGAATCATGTAATTGCGCTGTTCAATTCTTTTCTGGGCTGTTTCAATACTCCTGTTTAAAATACCTGCTGAGATAGGCTCTCCTTCAGGAGGGCGTAGGCGTTTCAGAAGATCTGTCATTTTTGGAGGGGCAAAAAGCCGCATTAGAGTATCTTCAAAAGAAATATAAAATTTTGATGAACCAGGGTCTCCTTGTCTTGCACAACGTCCTCGTAACTGTCTGTCAATTCTTCTTGAGTTGTGCCTGGTTGTACCAATTACATGAAGGCCGCCTGCTTCTTTGGCCTCTGCATCTAGCTTAATATCAGTTCCTCTACCTGCCATATTAGTAGAAATTGTAATAGCTTTTCTTTGTCCAGCACTAGCTACAATTTCAGCTTCTTTAGCATGGTTTCTTGCATTTAATACAGTATGCTCTAACTTATTTTGCTTTAATATTCTTGAAAGTTTTTCTGAAACTTCAACAGATTCTGTTCCCACCAGTATAGGTCGATTTTTATCATGCTTTTCTCTAATTTCTTTTAGAATAGCCTGATACTTTTCTCGTTCTGTCATGTAAATTTCGTCATTAGCATCACTACGTTGACACTTCTTGTGTGTAGGAATCGAGTAGACCTCTAGGTCATAAGTTTCTTTTAACTCCTGTGCTTCTGTAACAGCAGTTCCTGACATACCAGCAAGTTTTTCATAAAGTCTAAAGTAGTTCTGAAGTGTAATAGTGGCATAAGTTTGTGTCTCTTGTTGAATTGAAACAGATTCTTTTGCTTCAATTGCCTGGTGTAAACCATCAGAAAAACGTCTTCCAGGCTGTGGTCTGCCAGTGTTTTCGTCAATAATAACGACTTTATTATTTTGGATGATGTAATCAACATCTTTTTCCATTAATAGGTGTGCTCTTAATAGTTGGCGCAGATTATGTGTCCGCTCTTTTCGTGTCCGGTCTTCCTCCTGGACATTAGCTTTTTTTAGTTCTTTCTCTTCTTGAGAAAGAGATTTATCCTTATCTATTTCGTAGAAGTGCTCTGTAATATCAAGCATTAGGAAATCATCACTACTTTCATCATTTTCAGATGTCCATTTGGATATTCCTTTGTCAGTTAGTTCATAATCGCTTGATTTTTCATCGATAATGATAAAAAGTTCTGCTAGTGCTTTAGACTTTTCTTCCTTATTTTGCTCAGAGTAATAGTAAAGGTCCCATTGATCAATTGCATTTCTTAGGGCAGGATTTTCTAGTGCTCTTTTAAGAATTTTGTGTCTTGGGGTTCCTTTCCTAACCATCCATAGTTTTTGAGTAGCCTTTTGAGCCTCTACAGAAAGGTCTTTAAAGCTTTTGCTATGTGATTCTTCACTATCAAAAAAGTCTTCTTGTGTGAGTATTTTATGAGCCTCAGTTGCAAGACGGTTACACAAGTCGCGCTGACTTTTAACAAGCTGGGAAACACCTTCTTTTAAGCTTTCATACATCTGTTGACTGTCAGGAACTGGTCCAGAGATAATTAAAGGGGTTCTTGCTTCATCAATGAAGATTGAGTCGGCTTCATCTACAATAGCAAAGTAGTGTCCCCTTTGAACTAGCTCTTCAGGTCTGCTTGCTGTAGAGTTATCTCTTAGGTAGTCAAAACCAAATTCTGAAGCGGTGCCGTAGACAACATCGCAGGCATATGCAGCTCTTCTTTCTTCGGGAGGCATCCCAGAAATAAGGGCAGCTGTTGTGAGGCCTAGTTTTCTTAGAATAACACCAACCCACTGACAGTCTCTTTGTGCTAGGTAATCATTAACTGTTACTAGGTGTACAGGCTTTCCTGTTAAAGCATTAAGGTAAAGAGGTAAAACTGCAGTTAGGGTTTTCCCCTCTCCTGTTTGCATCTCAGAAATACTTTTATGATGCATTGCTATGGCACCAACAAGTTGGACATCATAAGGAATCATATCCCATTTCTGTTGATAACCGGAGACGTCGATTTCCTGTCCACATATTTTGCTACACATGCTTTTAACCACAGCATATGCTTCAGGGAGTAGGTCGTCTATAGAGCAGTTTTCTTCTCCAAGTCTACTCTTAAGTTCTATAGTTTTTTCTTTAAGCTCTTGCTCACTTAAAGTCTTAAACTGATCAAAAAAAGCGTTAATGTCTTCAACAGTTTTTTTATATTTCTTTAATTGTCGATCTTGGGCAGATCCTAGGAAAAATTTTAAAAAGCTTAACATAGACGTAAGTGGGATAAGAGGGTTAATTTAAAGGGTGATTTTAGGCTATTTAAGTATTTTATTCAAATAATTAAGCCCTAGGGAAGGGCTCTTAAGCTACTAAGTTATGCGACACTAAGCTTTCGTTTAAAGGAATTTTTTTCCTTAGGGCGCGCATAGCTTGTTGTCTTCTTCTTCTGGTAGGCTTATCTTCGCTTTGAGAGGATAAACATTCTTGAATATGGTGGGCTTCTGAAAAGTTACCAGCTCTTGCTTCACAGGCGCTTAAAATTTCCCACGACGTTGCGTTATTTAATAACTCTAGGCTTCTCTTAGCCATACTAATACCTGTTTCAGGGGCGAGATTTGAACTGAGGCCCACTCCAAAAAGCCATGCTAAACCTCTATAGCCAGCAACATGATCGGGGAAGTTATTTACAAGTTTAAAGTAGACGCTTTCAGCTTCTTGCCATTTTGCCTGCTTTTCCAAACTAGATGCGAGAAAAAGAAAGGTTTGAAGAGGGGCAGAATCTTGCTGAAGACTTTTTTGTAGGTAAATTTCCGCAAATCGATAACGTTTTAAGTGAAGGCTGCAAATGCCTGCTTGTCGAAGCACTAAAGGATCTCTAGATTTCCATAAGGGGCTTGCTCTGTAGAGAGATAGAGCTTCATCATACTGCTCAATAGCTTCAAGACAGGCGCCAAGGCCTAATATTGATGAGCTGCAGCTTCTGTCTTTTAGAAGTATCTTTTTAAATATTTCAATAGATGCAATGTATTGCTTGGTGTGTCTTAAACTATGGGCTAACTGGTTTAAAGTCTGTTTTTTAGTCCAACCTTTTTTGCAAGCTTGCTGATAGTATTCTGCAGCAGTCTTAAACTCTTTGCTTCTAAAGTAGCAGTCTGCTAATGAATTAAGAGTTTCTGCATGTGGGGTTTCTTTTAATAGGTCTTTAAGGATCTCAATTGCTTTATCATAGTTTCCAGTTTGATAATAAAGCTCAGCTAACTTTGAACTCTGCTGGCGATTTCGTAAAATCGGTTTACATTTTAACATAACTTCTAGTGCAGCTTCATAATCTTTTAATGCGATTAAGGCTTCTGCTTTCAACTGTTGTAACTTTAGGTTATGAGGGAGTAAGCGTTCTTTTTCCTTAATTAGAGCAGAGGCTTCGGATAGTTGGTCATCTTTAATTAAGGCTTCTAAATACAAATATACTAATTTGTTATTAGAACTATTACTATTTAATATTGTTTTGGAATACGGGGATAGTTCGCGTAGGGCCTTTTTAATGTCCCCGCTACTGATAAGCCTTTCTGTTTTTAGCTCAAGATCTTTTACTTTAAGAGGAGATACCTTTTTGGGTTTAAACCTCTCAAAAAACATCAGAGCTAGTGTAAGTAAGGCTACTAAAGAGATAATAAAGACTAAGATATTCATTTTATTATCTAAAATTAAGTATACTTTAATAAAACTAGCCAACATTTTGATTGTTAATCAAAAAAGAATTTAAATCTAGGAAAAAGATAAATTAGTGAAAAAAAAGTTGAATTTAGTTTTTCTAAAGGCTCGCAAACTTCTGAGATCAGTCATTAAGTTTATGATTTCCTAGGCTTTGACCCATTTTGCAGTAGACTTCAGTTCCTTGTAAAGAAGCTTTTACAAGGTCCTCATCAAATGATATTTTACCTTCCTTAAATAATAAAATAACGCATGATCCACCAAAGGAGAAATAACCTTTTTCATCCCCTTTTTTATACGGCTGATTTTCTTTGAAGCTTTGATGTACAGTGCCTACATTAGTTGCTCCAATTTCTATAAATAAAACCTGCCCAAAGACTTCTGAGTTTATCGGGGTTATATAACGCTTGTTTTCAGCAAGTATATTGAAGTTTCTAGCTAATGCTAAGGGGTTTACTGAAAGTAAAGGACCGTTGATTAAAGAGGTTTGTTTAGCCTCACAGTCAAATGGAAAGTGAAAGCGATGGTAATCACTTGGGCATAGTCTAGCTATAACTAAAGAGCCATTTTCATATTCATCTGATAAAGACTGATTATTTAAAAGTTTTGAAATGCTTAAATACTTCCCTTTAATTTCTACTTCTGAATTTTTATTGATTTTAGGGAAAACATAGTAGCGCCCATCGGCAATAGTTATAGCTGTTTCTTTATTTGGGGTAATGGGCCTGCAACTTATCTTTAGTTTGCGGGTGAAAAAATCATTAAAGCTATTGAAGCTTTCTATGCTTTCTTCAAACTCTTTAGAATCAATATTATGTTCAGCAATAAAAGGTTTTATCTTTTTCTTGCTTGAAGGCCTGTCTTGTAATGACCCATATAACCTTGATATGACAGGCAGTTTGATTAGAGGTAAAAGAAACAACTTGCTAAAGGCATAAACCAAGGGGTTTGAGGAGTATAGAAACTCCAGGGCTCCCTGTGCTACTACCTTTTCTTTTTTAATAACCTGGGTCTCTCTATCAAGGTAAAAAATACCTTTTTGTTTATTGCTAGTATTCATTTTTTTGTGTAGTTTCTGGTTAGAAGTTTCAAATAATTACAGGTGCTTTAGTTATGTTGACCTCAAGTATACGACTTAAAGGGTATAAGATTCACGAAGAAATTGATCAGGTGGGTTTGCGCGTTATTTATCGAGCTACTCATATTAATACCGGTGATGATGTCTTTGTAACAATGATATCTGTTGGTCCTGGTCGAGCACTAAATACTTTAGTAAAACGAGCAAAAGATTCTCAGAAACTTCTATTAAATGGTTTAGTAACAGCTCTAGATATAGGTGTTGTCCAAGATAGATACTTCTATTATACGCACTATGCTATACCCTCAACACCTGTAATGGACTTTTTGGATAGTAAGGTAACGGACAAAGATCGCCTTTTTGTATTGCTAGGCTTTTTTATTCAAGTGCTCGAAATTGTAGACTATATTCATAGAGCTGAGACTTATCATAGAGATCTTAATACAAGCCAGATTAGAGTAGATGGGAGTAATAATATACTTCTTGAAGGGTTTATAAATGCAAGGCCTGCATCGGAGTCTAAGAATATTTCTAGCACGATTTTTTTACCTTACATTTCTCCTGAACAACTTTTAGGAGCTTCTTCAGATAAAAAAACAGATATTTATTCTTTAGGAGTGGTCTTGTATGAGATGATTACAGGCAGTCTGCCATACAGTTCTAACTTCTCAAAAATTGAAGATGCAAGAATTGGTCAGGTACCCTCATTAACACTTCATAAAAAGGGTATTGCTAAAGAGTTAGATGTTATTGTTATG
>JAACFD010000084.1 GCA_009937555.1 Chlamydiales bacterium
AATATAAAAAACCTTCTTCCTTTAACATCTCTTGTTTTTGTCTAAGTTCATCACGAAGTTTTTGAATCTCTTTTAATAAATCCTTAGCCTGATAAGCCTCTACTTTTTGAATGCCAAACTGAGATCTATCAAGTTTCTCCAAGTAGCTTCTAATATTAGAGTCTGTTAAATTTGCATCTCCTTTTAAGACTTCCTTTATCAAGGAAATAGTAGCAAAAGCATATGTCAGACTTCTCTTTTCCTGAATTTCATTTGATACTTGAGAAAAAACGCCTTTTTCTAATGTCCCGAGTGCTTCTTCCCATTTATTCTGACGGCATAAAACAATAGCCAAATTGATAGATAATTTATCTCTATAAGGCTCATTTTCCATTTTACCCAAACTATCTTCTATAAGCTTTTGAGCTTTATCCCATTTTTTTAACTCTATTAGCTGCTCTACTTCATTAAAGGTTGGAGATGCAGATATAAAATTTGCAATTGTCACTATGATAAATACGAGAAAGTAGCGAAACATTTATAAGCTCTCCTTCCTTAAAAAATAGTAGGCTACAAGCACCACTAGAGCAAAAAATATAAAGACCTGATGTAGGTAGCGCTTATCAAATTGCTCCTCTAAACTACCCTTCCCTTGGACCTCCTGATAAACAGCTTGGTCTGCCTCTATTTTCTTAGCCTCTATTTTTTGTACCTTCTCCATTAATTTTTCCACTAAATGAAGGGTAGAGTAGGTATCAGCATGATAATAGGTCCCCTGTGTTTCATAAGATAGTTTAGATAAGAGCTCATCATCTAGGCTAGAGCGCACACTTTCCCCTTGATGAGAAATCCCTGGTATCACTTCCCCCTTTTTAGAACCTAAGCCAATTGTGTAGAAAGTTACCCCTCTATCTTTAAAGGTTTTTAAACGAGATAAAATCAAATTAAGCTCTTGAGCTCTTCTCTCCCCCTTCAACCCTTCTAAACGTGTATCTCCCCCATCTGTAAATAAGATTACTACTTGAGCTTCTCTTTTAAAATGTCCATAATGCTGAGAGTCTAAATAGTCTAAAGTATACATTAAGTCTGTACCAGCTACATCTCCTTCGTTTAAATCTAACTGCTTATTCATAAGCCTAAAGAATAAATAATCATAGGTTGAAGGAACTATGCGAGAGACTTCTGAAGTAAAGGCATAGAGTGCTAGCTCTTCCCCTGACATACGGCTTACCAATTCATCAATAACTTCTTTAGCTAGCTCAAGCCTACTAACCCCTTGCCTAGTGTCTTTAACAGACATTGAATAGGAAGTGTCTACTAAAAACACCACTTCCTTTGATAAACGTGTATTTTGCTTATTCTCTGATAAGGAAAGTGTGTTAGCTGATACATCCTGAATTTTATCACTGCTTTTTTCTATATAAAAAAAAGGTAGAGAAAGGGCTATTAGAGAAAATAGGAAGCTCGCAATAAGCAGTAGGTAACGAATATAGTAAGTGTTAGATGCCTTTGCACAGAGAAGGTCATTCTCTACTTGACGGCCTAAAAAAAGACGTTTCTTTTGCTTTATAGCCCTAGAGTGGTATAGAAACGCTACAACTAAAACCAGTATAATAAAAAAACCATACAGGAATGAAGGGGCTTCAAACTCTACTCCCACACTACTACCCCAGCCTTTTAATAATTAGATATTCAATGGAAATATAAACAAAAAGAAAAAGCAAAGCTATTTGCAAAAGGTAAGGAGCAAACATTGTAATATCATACTCTTTCCATTCCACTGCATTTTCCAGGTCTTTTTCCTCTGAATTTCCATCTTTTAATAAGTTTAGCTTATACTTGCTTTTCTCTCGTTTTTCAATATCTTCATAAACAGCAGATAGCTCTTCAGGCTTATTCAGTAAGTAGAACTGACCCGATGTAATAGCGCTAACTTTTCTCAAATTTCTTAGATACTCTCCATACATTGGATGATTAAGTCGAGATTCAATATTAATAATATAGATATGGATACCTGCGTCTTTTGCAAGCTGAGCAGCTTCATCAAGTGTGGTATGCCTTCTTTGATTATCAGAATCTAATGGGCTAGGATTATCAAGCCCATCTGTAACAAGAATAATAACATTCCCTTTTACAATATAACTCTGCTCATTTTTGAGCTGCTTAGACAGCTCTTGTGTAGCTTTTAGATAATGTATCGTTTTATAAAGAGCATACCCAATCGCCGTTCCGTCTTCTTCTTCTCTTTTAACCACTTCAAGTTGCCGCACTTCTTTTATTAGCCCGTTTCTATCCAAAGTGAGGGGGTATTTTATCTGAGGAATACGAGCAAAAGAAACCAGCCCTATCATGTCATGGCTACGCTTAGCATAATTTTTTAGTCCTTCTCCTGATAAAAACCTCTCTGTCAAGGCCTTAAGTAGGTCCATCCTTGTTACTGCTTGTGATTTTATATGTCCAACGGTGGTGTTCATAGACCCTGAGCAATCTAAAACCATATATATTCCTAAGCCTTCTCCAGGCACTTGCTCTTCTTCCAGGTTTTCTAAAACTTCTTTTTTAGTATTTTCTAAGGCCTCTTGTAGCTGGTCTTTAACTGAATATAAACGAGGGTTTATAAAAGCAATAGAAAGGCTAGCAATAGATCCTATTAGAATATAAGGAGCGATCTTAGCACATACTAATTTCCAGTTAGTAGATGTAAAACCTCCTAGCCTGGCAGCTTTACTATAGTAGATATCTTCTGAGTATTGGTTTTTAAACCATTTATATACGGTTTGTCTGAAGTAAAGCAAAGGAAGTAGAAAAATAAGTAGAAGGTATAAGGCCCAGTGATCAAATGTAATAAACCAATTATCCATAAATTAAAGTACAGCTTCTTGGCTTCCCGCCAACAAATCTAAAAGTTCATCAAAATCTTCTAGTGAATAGTAATCAATAATTAACCTTCCTTCTCCTCCTTTATTGTGGTCAAGGCGAACCTTTCTCCCCAGGATATTTTGTAAACGTTTTTCCATATCCAAAATTTCAGGTGGAGTATTCCTCACTGAATTTTTATCTGATATTTTTTTATTAAAGCATGTTCTAAGAGTAGACTCTGTCTGCCTAACTGTTAATTTTTGCTCTTTAATTAATTTGAGAAGCTGCTTCTGCTTTTCAACACAATCTAAAGAAAGTAGGATTTTTGCATGTCCCATGCTAATTTCTTTTGATGAAATTGACTGCTGTATCTCTTCATTTAGCCCTATCAGCCTTAAATAGTTTGCTACAGTAGAGCGTTTCTTCCCAACTTTTTTAGCAAGCTGATCCTGGGTCAAGCTTTGTTCATCCATTAAGCTTTTTAAGGCAAAGGCTATTTCTAAAGGGTTAAGATCTACCCTTTGAATATTTTCTACTAGTGCAGCTTGAGCTGATAGCCCGCAAGTGTCTTCTCTAATGAAGACGGGGATTTGATTTAAACCTGCTAACTTACAAGCTCTAAGCCGCCTCTCACCTGATATTAGCTCATAACTACCATTAGGTAATTTTAATACTGTAGGAGGGTGAATCAAACCAACATGCTTTATTGAGTCAGCTAATTCCTTTAAGTCGTTATCATCAAACTCTTTTCTTGGTTGGTTAGGGTTCAAGCAAATCTGCTCTAATAAAACCTGTGCGTAAAAATTACTGGTTCTTTCCATACAATAAGCCTAATTCTACTGTTTATTTCACTGCAACTTAACAGGAAGTCATAATTGATTTATTTTATAATTTATCCTACAATTCCATTTTCTTTAAAGTTCCTATTTCGAGAGTAAGATGACACAAGAGCATGAAGACCAAAATCCTTTTTCTGAAAATGTTGCTAAACACTTGATACAGTACAAGAAAAGTATCTTATACGGGCTTAGTGCTATTGTTATTTTATCGGCACTGCTTGGCTTTTGGTTAAAAAACCAAAAACATGAAAAAGTACTCCGTTACCTGAGCTTTGAAGAACAAGCTGATACATTACAAAAGTTCAAAAATAAAGAGCAGCTTGAGCAAAGCACCCAGCTTTTTACAATGCTTCCTAACCAGCAAGCACATCACAGTAAGTATTTAGCGCAAATAGCCCTATCTGTCGATGATCAAAAACTTTTAAGCGACCTAATACCAAATACTTCTGATTCATCTACACTAGACAATTTCCCTCTTTATCAAGAGTACAGCAAAATTTCGCTACTGATCGCAGAAGGACAGAAAAGTAAAGCCGCAGAACGCTCTTTACAACTACACCAAAAAATGCGCCAAAATCAGAAAAGACAAGGGCAGGTTTTCGGCCTTGTCTTATACGGATATAACCTACTAAGAATAGCGTTCTTACATCAAGATCTCAAACAATATGATGTTGAATTAGCTGCATGGAAAGACCTAGAGGACATTCTACAGTCCAGTGACAAAATACTAGAGTCAAGCTACAGTTCCCAAAGCGGCCGTTACCAGTTAGCTCAAGCTATCACAGAGGTTTTCTCATCTAAAGGAGTAAGTTTAAAAGATTACATTTCCTTCAGGAAGGGTGAAATTAAAAAAACCTCTTAATAATAAGAGGTTTATATTTTTTATTCTTTTTTCTAAAGTCTACCCCCTCTCTTTCCGACATAATATTTGACCAGCTAGATAACTTAATGAGGGCTACTCACTAAAAAGCCACAAAGCATTCCCGCGAAGAGGGAAAAGCTAATTTGACCAATTGTGTAGCTATTAATAGTCTTCTTGTTATCTGCTTTAAAAATTTGGGGAGAGAAACTATGTTTAGCAACACGCTATTTTGGGATAAATTAGCTATAAAATGTTATCGCAAGCTAATGAAAGAAAATCCTAACAATCCATTAATATTCAATAATTTAGCACTAGCCTACTTACGTGTTAGTAAGTCCAAACAAGCTATCAAGTACTTTAGGAAAGCTATATCCATAGATAAAGAATATCTAGATCCATACTACCATCTAGGGAAATTATTCCAGCAATTAGAACAGAAAAAACAAGCTCTCTATTATTTAAAGAAATATGAACACCTACATAGTCAGGCTAAAGGACAGCCTCAAATTGTAGCTGATCTGGTCAGCAAGTTATTAGTAGAAACCCTTTAGTAAACCCCAAAGTAGCAAGGTCGGGTAATACGTCCATCCATCCTTGTTTAATTACGGCAAATTAAAGGTAGGGCTCCGCAATTTAGCGGGGCCTCTTTTTTTTTAACCTACCGCTAATTTTTTACTGTTGTCCATTTTCTTCTAGGCTGATATCATCCAAAGGTATTAATGACTTAACTATCGGAGCTACAATTGGATACCACTCCTAACAAAATACCTATATCTGCGGCTATACTAAGCAAAAATTCTCAGGCATATATAGAAGAAGTTCTTGAGTCATTAGCAGACTTAGATGAGGTAATTGTTTTAGATACAGGATCAGAAGATCAAACTATAGAAATAGCTAAAACTTTTAAAAATACAAAAGTTCATCAAACCTCATTTTCTTCATTCGGCATATTGAGAAACAAAGCAGCATCAGTCTGCAGGAATGATTGGGTCCTCTGTATAGATAGTGATGAAGTTTTAAGCAGCGATGCACTTAAACAAATAAAAGAAACAAATCTTGATGAAACTAAGTTTTACTCTTTCCCTTTCAAAAATTACTTTAACAATAAATGGATCCGCTCTTGTGGCTGGTACCCAGATAGACACATTAGACTATATAATAAACAGCATGCTAGGTTTTCAGAAGAGAAGGTTCATGAAAAATTAATCTCTCCTGTTTGCCAAGAGCATAAATTTAACAGTCATATAATACACTACTCATATAGCTCTATACATGATTTTCTCAGGAAAATGCAGCTGTACTCAGATTTTTTTGCCTCGCAGTACCAAGGCAGAAAAGAAGCTACTGTTTTCACTGCCATCTCTCATGCTTTTTTTGCTTTTATTAAGTCATACTTTCTGAAAAAAGGATTTATAGAAGGTTATGAAGGGTTTTTGATAGCTTCTTACCAGTCCATAACAGCCTTTTATAAATACCTAAAGCTAAGAGAGGCCAACTTAAAACTCAAAGACTCTATGAAAAAGCAAGCAAGAAACGGCTCATAAGGAATGTTATGCTTCTGATACTCCTCTACCATCAAGTCCACAAGCAAGGAAAATATAGTAATGACTTAGAAACCTTCAGTAAGCACCTAGACTATATAAAAGACCGCTTTACTTGCACGCTACCAGGAGACACTATAAGCTCTGGCTTTAGAGTTTGCCTTAGTTTTGATGATGCTACTTATGATTTTTACCACTCCATATTCCCCCTGCTAAAAGAAAAACAGATACCAGCTCTACTAGCAGTTCCTACCGCTTTTATACAAAATGACTCTACAAAAGATAGTAATACTCGTTTGACGCAGTTACAGAGCAGTAAATCTCCCCATGAATACCTAGATAACTACTGTACATGGAAAGAAATTCAAGAAATGGCAACAAGCCCTCTTATAGAATTTGCCTCACATACTCATAGCCACATTGCTTGTGATAAAAATTTAGAAAACTTTGAGCAGGAAATTCTATTTTCTAAAAAACTAATTGAAACACACGCTCAAAAAGAAGTAAAAAGTTTTGTATATCCATTTGGGAAGCTAGATAAAGAGGTACATAAAAACATTTCTAAGCACTATTCATACATCTTTCGTATTGGGAATAGTTTAAACTTTAACTGGAATCAAGCAAATAAATTATACTTTAGATGTAATGCAGATAACCTAAAAGACCCTAGAAGTCCTTTTAGCTATAAAAAATATACGGAGTATTTGCTTAAGTTGCCTGTAAACTACTTGAAGACTCTTTGCTTTTAAGAACCTTTTTGCAAACAGATTCCATATCATCGATAGTCTTCTTAAAAGTAAACTTCTCTTCAACCAATCTCTTGGCACTTTGCCCCATACTTTCAAGGCGTTTAGGATCTGACAACATGTCTAAAGCAGCATGTGCTACCGCTACGTCATCAAAACAAGGAACAATCGTTCCTGTAACACCTTCAATACATACTTCTTTTAAGCCCCCTGTCATTGTCGTGATTAATGGCTTTCCAAGATATGCAGCTTGAAGGCTTGCTTGACTCACCCCTTCATGCCCTGTACTTAGTAAGGAAAAGATATCCATACAAGCTATGGCTTCAAGAGGATTTTCTAAGTGATTCGTAAAAATTACCTGCTTACCAAGGCCTAGCTCTTTATGCACTTTCTCAAAGTGAGGTAAGCTAACCCCTCCCCCTACAATTAACCACTTAATTTTAGGTTTATTCTCTAAACGCTTTGCAGCTCTTAGTAAGTATTCTACACCTTTCCATTGCCTCATAATACAACAAGTGCCTATGACAATATCACCAGGCTCAATTCCCCATTTCTGCCTGAAAGATTGTTGCTGCTCTTCTGTGATTGCCACTGTTGATAGATCGATCCCTGTTGGAACAGAAAGGCAGCGACTCTCATCCAGTTTAGCCTGCCTTCTTAATACAGGAACCACTTGTTGACAAGTAGTAACTACAACATCTGCTAAGTAATTATAAAGTAAAAGGCTATTTAAACCAGCTTTAACACGTGTTGATAAATGCCTTGTTCTGACAACAGGTAACTTCATAAACTTTGCTAAAAAACCGCATATCCAGGCATCTACTGACGAATGAGTATTGATAACAGATACTGACTCATCCTTAATGATTTTTTTTAACAGCCCTACACAATGAAACAGCTTCTTGTAACTGAAAGGTACCCGGTAAACTGTTAAACCCTTCTCTTCTGCTCGCTCTGCAAGAGGGCTTTTAGGATTTACTGCCAACACAACGTGGTAGCCCCTTTCTTTTAAAGCCAAGCTCTCTCTTAAGATTCGTATTTCTTGTCCTCCCCATCCTGGAGAGGCTTCTGTATGAAGAATTGTAACCATATTACTCACAAAGTTTTACATTAATTCTAAAGCATTTAGCAACAGCTATCAAGATAAATAGTTCTAAAAATGTTTATGTTGTAATAAATATTCTAAAAGTCTTTTGTGTCCAGAGGAAAAAGCAAGCGCCTCTAGCTCTTTTTTACTTTTC
>JAACFD010000085.1 GCA_009937555.1 Chlamydiales bacterium
GAAAAGAATATATTAGGAGTCTATAAAAATGGGAAAATCAGCATTGTTAAAAGACCTTGAGTCTGAATATATTAAACAAGATATTTGCGAATTTTCTGTAGGTGATACTATTAGTGTTCACTTAAAGATTGTTGAAGGTAACAAGCAACGTGTACAGGTTTTCACTGGTACTGTAATTGCTAGACAAGGAAGCGGAGCTTCTGAGACAGTTACCCTACACAGAGTAGCTTATGGTCTTGGAATGGAGCGTTTATTTTTAATAAACAACCCACAAGTAGTAAAGATTGAAAGAATTCGCCTAGGTAAGGTTAGACGAGCTAAGCTTAACTACCTGAAAGGAAAAACAGGTAAACAAGCTAAGGTTCAAGAGAAAATCACTACTAAGAAGTCAAAGACTAAAGTAGTTGAAACTAAAGCTAAGCCTGAAGCAAAGCAAGCTGAAGCAAAAGAAGCTAAACCTGAAGGCGATAAAGCTTAATGAAAGATTCTGAAGAGCAACGACTCGAATCCATGTGGAGTTACGAGTCTGTTGCTTATAAGAATTATAAGCTAGTTGCTGGAGTAGATGAAGCTGGCCGAGGACCTTTAGCTGGGCCTGTTGTTGCTGCTGCTTGTATTTTACCTTTTTCTATGCTGATAGAAGGCCTTAATGACAGTAAAAAGTTAACGCCTAAGAAAAGGAAGTTGCTTTTTCAGCACTTATGCAGCCATGAAAAAGTCCATTATAGCTATAGCCTAGTAGAAGCGTCTGTCATTGATGAAGTGAATATATTTGAAGCTACAAAAATAGCTATGAAACAAGCTGTTGCTAAACTTGATATGCAGCCAGACTGTGTGCTAATTGACGGCTTACACCTACACTTAGATGGCAAACATACACAAAAGATCATAAAAGGTGACAGCCTTTCATGTTCAATTGCAGCAGCTTCGGTAATAGCAAAAGAAACTCGAGACGAGTGGATGATGCAAGCCGATGAAAAATGGCCAGAGTATGGTTTTGCTAAGCATAAAGGTTATGGGACAAAGCAACACATGGAAGCAATTAAAAACTATGGTCCATGCCCTATTCACCGAGCAAGCTTTTCACCTATTAAAGAGATGCTTGTAAGTAGTTACTTAAGCAAAGAGGGTACATGTCTGTAAAAAGTATGACAGCCTATGCAATGGCTAGGAAAGTGCTAAACAATGGCGAGCTAAGTTGCCAAATCCAAACTCTTAATAAGAGGTTTTTGGATGTAACTTGCAGTTTACCAAAAGAGTTTGCGCACCTTGAAATGCAGATTAGAAAGCAAGTATCTGAATCGGTTAAAAGAGGCAAGGTATCACTTAGCTTTAACTTTCAGCAAAGCCCCACAGTTGAAGTGTCAGAAAGTTTTAACTCTTTAGCTATAAAAAGACTAGAGGGGGTTTGTGAGCGATTATCAACCGAACTAAAGATGCCTGAAGCGAATAAGTGGTCCTTATTAGAAGGGATGTTGCTCAAAGACCGAGAGTGGATGCAAAGCGAATCAGCAGTTGATCTAGAAGATGTAGACAAAGTTATAAGTGAACTAGTAGAAGAGGCTCTTACTAAGCTTTTAGAGATGAAACATGCCGAAGGGAACTATTTAGTTAAAGATTTACTTCAGCGTATTTCAACACTCAAGCAAAGAGTTATGACTGTTGAATCACTAAGTGTTGATGCTAGCGTATCTCATAGAGAAAAATTACTGGATAGGCTTAAGAAAGCTAATTTGAGCATTGATCTTGAAGATGAGAGAATTTTAAAAGAAATGTGCCTATTTGCTGAGAAAGTAGATATTTCGGAAGAAATCACTCGTTTTAATTCTCATCTTATACAGTTAGAGAAACTGCTCACTCAGCCTGAAGAAGTTATAGGTAAGAAACTTGACTTTATCGTACAGGAATTAGCCAGAGAAATTAACACTATGGCAGCTAAAACATCTTTGGTGCCTGTTTCCAAAGAGGCTATAGAGGTTAAGTCAGAGCTTGAGAAAATTAGAGAGCAAGTACAAAACATAGAGTAAATGGTAAGCGATGACAACAAAGGTAATTGGTAATTTAGCTAAAGGCTTAGCATTTGTACTAAGTGCGCCAGCAGGGACAGGAAAAACAACTCTGGTAAAAATGCTGATGACAGAGTTCCCCTGTATAACAGAGAGTATCTCTTATACTACACGCCCAATTAGGCCAAAAGAAGTTGAGGGCAAGGACTATAACTTCATTGACAAAGCGCGCTTTGAAGAGATTAGAAAAGAAGATGGTTTTTTAGAGAGCGTATCGCTATATGACTATAGCTATGGGACACGTAAAAAAGATCTAGAAGATGCTCTTGCTTCAGGTAAGCATGCCTTTTTAGTAATTGACACTCAGGGTGCTTTAAAGTTAAAAGAGAAAGGTTTTGAAGCTACTTATATTTTCCTTTCTCCTCCTTCTATAGAAGAGCTAGAAAATAGGTTGCATGGCCGGAAAACAGACTCAGCTGACAGTATAGCCACTAGACTGAAAATTGCTGAGCAGGAAATGCAGCAGGCAGTATTTTATGATTATCACCTGGTAAATCAAGACTTAAGCAATACTTACCAGGTATTAAAAAGTATATTAATATGTAAAGAGTGTGAAAAACTCACTCAACTCAAAAAAGAGGGTTTGATTCCATGGAAGAACAACTATCAGATTACTTAACTATTGAGCCTTTAATTAGAAAAGATCGTTTCCAAGATAACTTTCAGCTATGTAACTATGCTATTAGACAAGTTCAAAACATAGTGAAAACTGGTAATGATAATCTTGGTGAAGGGCGCGTTCAGAATAAGGCTTATAATATCCTAGAAAAAATCATGCATGATGAAGATATGAAAATCTTAGAGGCTCTGCAACAACAACAGTTAGAAGAAAGTGCAGCTGAATCAGGTCAAGAGACTGTAGCTGAAAGTTCAACTTCAAACTAAAGTTTACATAGCTATATGAGCTTTTATCTATAGGGGCTCTTTATGGGACCAAACAATACAGATTTATCTAGCTTCCAAGAGCTGGGAACAAGCTCTATGGCAGCTTTTTGGGTTGTGGTACTAATTATCTCAGCCTTTATATTAATTTTTTTCTTAGCCGGTTGGTGGCTTTTTAATGCTAGAGAAGCAAAAAGCCCCTACCTTGGCGGGAAAGTGATTTTTGGTCATGAGCTAAGTTTTCCCGCTATTGAAAAGGTTCATCAATTTCTTAGCGCTCACCATGATGTAAACAATCCTATATTTGATCTAAACAACGCTTGTGTTTGTAAAACTACAGGACGTATATTCCCAGATACCTTAGGTTTTGCTGGTGCTAAAAGCGTGGGTTGGAGTTTTATAAGTCGAATGTATCCAGGGGCTTATGTTTCATGGGGAAGCCTTTCACCTCAAGAAAGAGATAGATTATATTCAGAATCTCCAGAACTATTTGAGGGGTATCAAATACATGACTCCTCAGCAGAAGAAAAACCTAAAAAAGCTAGTGAATATCACCAGGCCTTAAAGCCTGGTCCGTTATACATTGATAGAGATAGTAAAGTATTAGTGGGCTGGAAATGTGTTCCTGAGACTGTTTTAGAAGTGCTTGTTGTACAAGATTTAAAAACTACAAAGGTAAAATAATGACAAAGAAAAAAGTATTGATCACTTCTGCACTTCCCTACGCAAATGGTCCTCTTCATTTTGGACATATTGCAGGAGCTTATTTACCAGGTGACTGTTATGCAAGATTTGAGCGTTTACAAAATAATGAAGTGCTGTATGTATGTGGTTCTGATGAGTATGGTATGGCAATAACTCTTTCAGCAGAACAAGCTAAAAGAACACCCAAAGAGCACGTTGATATATTTCATGAAATCAATAAGGCCTTTTTCCAGCAGCTAAACCTTTCTTTTGACCATTTTTCTCGCACAACTTGGAAAGGACACTATAAGCCTGTTCAGAAAATTTTCTTAGACTTATACGAAAATGGCTGGATTAAAGAAGACGAAACCTATCAACTCTACTCTGAAGCTGAGAAACGCTTTTTAGCTGACCGCTATGTAGTGGGCACATGCCCAAAGTGTGGCTTTGATAGCGCAAGAGGTGATGAGTGTCAAAAATGTGGAGCTAGTTATGAAGCTATAGATTTAGTAGAGCCAAAATCAAAAATTACTGGATCAGCTTTAACTAAGCGCAAGACCAAGCACTGGTTTTTACAATTACAAAATATGAAAAAGCAGCTCTTAGAATTTATTGAGAGCAAAAATTGGAAGCCAAATGTTGTAAACTTTATTAAAAAGTATATTGATGACTTGCGTCCTCGAGCAATCACGAGAGATTCTGAATGGGGGATACCTGTTCCTTTAGATAATACAGAAGGAAAAGTTCTTTATGTATGGTTTGATGCTCCTATTGGTTATATAAGCGCTAGCCAAGAGTGGGCAAAAAGTATCGGTGACGAAGATAAGTGGAAAGACTTTTGGCTAAATGAAGATACAAAGTTAGTTAATTTTATCGGTAAAGATAACATCACGTTTCATGGGGTTATTTTCCCAGCAATGTTAATGGGACAAAATGAGAACTATAAGCTAGTAGATGAGCTTCCAGCTAATGAGTTTTACAATTTAGAAGGGCGTCAATTTAGCAAATCTGATGGCTGGTATATTGATCTTAATGACTTCTTTCAACATTTTACTGCTGATCAGATTCGCTATGCAATTGCAGCAAATGCTCCTGAAAACTCAGATTCTGAATTCACATGGGCTGATTTCCAGAGTAGATGTAATAGTGAGCTTCTAGGAAAACTTGGTAACTTTGTCAACCGTACCATGGTATTTGCGCATAAAGCCTTTGAATCAAAAGTTCCTTTAGCTGATCAATTTTCAGAAGAAGATGAAGCTTTTATGAAAGACCTTAAAGCTTTAACAGAACAAGCAAGAGAGAGCTATAGTGAATTTAAGTTAAGAAAAGCTTCTCAAACCATTATGGAAATGGCTCAAAGAGCTAACGTTTACTTTGACCATAAAGCCCCTTGGAAGATGAATAAAGATCCTTCTGCTACACCAGGTGCTCAGTGCTGCATTAACCTATGCTTAGAAGCTGTTAAGCTACTTGCTCTAGTGGCGCATCCTATTATTCCTGAAACTTCCTCAAAAATTTGGGAGATGTTAGCAATTGATGAGACTATTGAGTCTTATGGCTGGGAGCAGGCGTTGCAAATTAATTTATCGGGAAAATCTCTAAATCCTGCTCAAGTACTCTTTCAAAAAGTTGAAGATGAGATTATTAAGCAAAAGCAAGATAATTTGAAAAATACACTTAAGTCGCTTGATAGTAATAAAAAAGAGCAAGCAAAGCTTAAAGATCCTATTAGCTTTGAAGACTTTTCTAAAATAGATCTTAGAGTTGCTGAGATACTTCAAGTAGAGAAAGTCAAAAAGAGTAATAAACTACTCAAGCTACAAGTAAGCCTAGGGAATGAAGAGCGCACAATTGTCTCTGGAATCAGCCAGCACTATAAAGAAGATGAACTAGTAGGTAAAAAGGTAATTGTAGTCGCAAATCTTAAGCCTGCTAAGTTAATGGGTATTGAAAGTCAGGGGATGATTTTAGCAGCAAGCTTAGACAAAGCTTTAGAGCTAGCTTGCATTGAAAAAATACCTGTTGGTGGAGTGGTTTCTTAAGAGTAGTGCATCCCTAGCGCTTTAGACCCTGAAGATTCTTTTAGATCAAAAGGAACTAAAGACTGCAGAGCATTTAATAGGCCAGTGTAGCGTTTTTGAACAGAGTCATTTTTTACAGACATTGCAATAGCTTGCTTAGTTCCTACCACGACTACAAGCTGCTTGCCTCTTGTAATAGCGGTATATAGTAGATTTCTTTGCAGCATCATAAAGTGAGTATTATGTATTGGCATAATAATGCAAGGACACTCACTACCTTGATATTTATGCACAGAAACTGCATAGGCAAGGGTTAAGTCATCTAACTCAGAGAATGTATAACATACTTTTTTATCATCCATTTGTACCCAAAGTTCTTCATCAGAAAAGAAGATATCAGCTACCACTCCAACGTCACCATTAAAGACTTCTTTTTGGTAGTTGTTGCGTAGTTGCATGACTTTATCACCTTTATAAAACCCTCTTATACCATCTTTAGATTGAGAAGAATGGCTATTTAAAGACTTCTGTAGCTGTTGGTTTAAGTTATCACAACCAATCACTCCTTTCTTCATTGGAGAAAGGACTTGTATATCTTTAAGAGGGTCTAGGCGAAACTTTTTAGGGATTCTTGTGGTGGTCAAATGTACAATAGTCTCTAAAGCCAATTCTTTCTCTTTAGCTTCAATAAAGAAAAAATCACTATCTTTACCTGAAAATAGATGAGGAAATGACCCTTGATTGATGCGGTGAGCATTCATTACAATTTGTGAAGAACTTGCTTGCCGAAAGATTTCATTTAAAAAGGTAAAGGGTACTTTTTCAGAGGCTATAAAGTCTTTTAAAACATTCCCTGGTCCTACGCTTGGAAGCTGGTGAGTATCTCCAATTAAGATAACTTTAGCGCTATCGGGTAGAGCTCTTAAAAGCTGGTACATTAAAAAAGAGTCAATCATACTGGCTTCATCGATAATGATTAAATCACACTCTAAGGGATTTTCTTTATTTCTTTTAAAGCCTGCGATTCTAAAGTCGTATTCTAAAAGAGAGTGAATAGTTTTAGCATGGTGGGTAGTGATTTCAGTAAGGCGTTTTGCAGCTTTCCCTGTAGGAGCAGCTAGCATAATCCTTGCTTGTATTTTCTTGTAGATAGCTAAGATAACTTTAGTAATAGTGCTTTTACCAGTACCAGGCCCCCCTGTAATAATAGAGAATTTTTCATCTACAGCTTTGCTTACAGCACTTTTTTGTTTCTCTGCTAGCTCTATATCAAGCTCTGTTTGAGCCCAGGTAATTGCTTTCTCATTATCAATTTTCCGCAGCGGGCAACTTGCTTTTTTTAGTCTGCCAAGTTCCTTAGCCATTCCACGCTCAGCAATATAATGATTTTTCAACCAGATAAAATGCCTTAACTGGCCCTGGTAAGGTAAGGGGAGGTGGATAATTTTTTCTTCATCTGCTAATGGTTTAATCTGCTTTTGGATTAAGTCTTGATCTAGCTCTAAAACTTCAGCGCTATACTCTAAAAAGTCAGATTCTAAGTAGCACATATGCCCGTCTTGAGCTAACTCTGATAAAGCAAATAAAATACCAGCTTGAATACGCTGATCAGAGGACTTACTTATGCCCATTTTTTGAGCTAGAGTATCGGCTGTTTTAAAACCTACTCCTCTGATAGCACTTGCTATAGCATAAGGGTTGCTTTTTAAGACTTCTAAAGAGTTTTTTCCATATGCTTTAAAGATTTTCTGGGCAAGGTTAGGGGAGACATGAAACTGCTGCAAAAAAATCATCAACTGGCGCACAACTTTTTGCTTTTGCCAGCACTCTTTAATACTTTGGACTCTTTTTTTTCCAATGCCCTCTACTTCTAAAAGCGCATCGGGGTTTTCATCAATTACTTCAAGGCTTTGTTCTCCAAATCGTTTGATGATAGCTTTGGCATATTTAGGCCCTAAACCTTTCACAAGACCGGATTCTAAATACTTTTGAATGGCATCTTTACTTTTTGGGGTATAGTAAAAGATTTTTGAAACTTCTAGTTGCTTACCGTGGATTGGGTTTACACTCCACTTACCCACAACTCTTACAGTTTCTCCAACCTTAATAGACGGCATTTCCCCAACAAGACATACTAGTGATTCTGGTTTATCTTCTAGTGACAGCTTGGCAACTGTAAACGCATTTTCATGATTATGAAAAGTAATACGTTCAATAGAGCCCTGTAAAATTATTTCTTCATTCATAAGTTTCTCTTAAGGTTGAAGGGATAATTGTAGCAGGTCTAACACAAAAAACAATTGAAAAGTTATCTCCCTAAAATACTTATTCTTTATGGACTTATGTATCTTAATAAAAAATTAACGATAAAAATCAATATTTCAAGCCAAATTTTTTTTCAGTCTT
>JAACFD010000086.1 GCA_009937555.1 Chlamydiales bacterium
TATGCAGAAGAGTATGCCATGGTTAAAGAAGAGATCAGTTCAAGAATGGAACCCTATAGGCAACAGCTCTTTTTTGGAAGAGAAGTAAAGATAGCTAACTTAGTAGATATGTATGGACAGGAAAAAATTAAGCTTACTGGCTTTGGAATCGTAACAGGTTTAAATGGAACAGGGGACTCTTCAGACGCAGCCAAGAAGATGATACTGAATGTAGCAGAAAAGCAAGGGATTAGAATAGATGCAGATGATTTAGCAGGATCTAATATTGCTTTAGTTTCACTCTCAGCAGAAGTTAATCCTCAAGACCGTGTATTTGATGTAGCGACAAAGTCTATTTCTGACTCAAAGTCACTGCAGAATGGCTTTTTAGAAGCTTCAACTCTCAGTCCTGTAGGTAGTTCAGATATTCTTGCAGTAGTTTCAGGGCCTATTGCTTTAGGTGGAAGGTTTTTTGGATCAGGAGGAGGTGGCGGAGGTGAAGAGACCTCAGTAACTTCGGGACATCCAACTATAGGGTATGTGATTAATGGTGGTGAAATGCTAGAAGAATTACCTATTGAGCGCCTTAGAGAAGGAAAAGTAGTGCTTTACTTAAAGCATCCAGATGAGCGTACAGCAACAAATATGGCGGCTTCCATTAACAAGATATTCGAGGACTTAGAAATTATAGCTTCTCCTGTTAATAGCTCTAAAGTTGAAGTGATGATTCCAGAGCTATTTCATGGAGAGCAAGGAAATGGTCGGCTTACTAGACTGATTGCAGATATTGGAGACTTACCTGTTGAGCCATATCAGAAAGCTAGAATAACTATTGATCAGGGAGCAGGGGTAATTGCTATCACAGAAGGGGTAAAAATGGAGTCTGGATCCATTGCAGTGGCAGGACTTACAGTAAAAGTATCCTCAGAAATGCAAATAGCTATGAGGCAGGGTTTAACAGATGGTGATACCTCAGCCTTTGAGCAACCGGAGCTAGATATAGAAGAAGGTCAGGCAAACTTTTTACTGATTCCTGCTGGAACAGATCTAGTTGAGGTTCAGTCAACTCTGAATGCTCTGCATTTGCCTCCTACTAGTATGATATCGGTATTAACTGCCATGCATAGATCTGGCATGATTCATGCTGATCTACAAGTAATACCAAGATAAGCTAATAAAATAGTAAGGAGATAAAAAGTGATTTTTCAAGCACCAAAATCAGTAGATATTGGCGGATATTATAGTAAGCCCAATATCAGTGAAGAGGATAAAAAAGACCCTGAAAAGGTAGGGGCAATGTTTGAGGCCATCTTCTATAGGATGATCTTAAAAGAGGCAAGAAGTTCCTCGCTTGGAGATCCCTTATTTGGAAGTGTCCAAACTGATAGAGCGAAGGAGATGCGCGATGAAGAATTTGCTCATCACCTTGCCTCTAAAGGTCAATTGGGTATAAAGAAACTAATTGTAGACCACATCAAGAAACTTGAAGGGGAAGACACTATTCCCCCAGAGAAGTTTCAAGAGGTGTTTTTTGATAAGAAGAAAACAGAAAATGAATTACTTAGTACATTAAGCCTGGGCTTATTGAAATAAAAAAGGAGGCATAACAATGGTAGCACTAAGTGAAGAACAAATAAGGGTAAAGCAGGAGCTTATACAAGTTTTAAAGCGCGAGATTAATTATCTCAGAGAATTAGCTTCTAGCGTTTCTCAAGAGCAACAAATGATCCTTGAAAATAACACTAAACAGATTGGAAGTGTCATAGCACAAAGGGAAGATTTGCTAACAAATTTAGTTAAAGTGCGTGAAAAAAGAATTATTGAAGAGCGAAGTTATACAGAGTTAATGAATGCTAAGGCTTCAGAAGATCAAGAAATACAAGTGTATTTTGATCAGGTAAGTGAACTTTTAAAGCGTATGCATAACCAAACGTTTAGAAATAGTTATTTACTTAAGAGCAAGGTGCTTTTTGCAAGAGATCTATTTGAGAAAGTACAGCCAAAAGTAAACAATCTGACATATAGTTCCAAGGGAACAAAAGAGAAAAAAGAGAAAGTATCAACGGTTACAATAATCAATAAAGAGGTTTAATAATGCCTGGAGATTTTGATGGAATAAGGCTAGCCAGAACTGGTTTGATGGCGCATCAGACCATGATGGAGATAACAGGAAATAATATTGCAAATGCTTCCAATGAAGACTACACCAGGCAGGTAGCTAGCTTAGATTCTATAGGTTCATATACAGATGGTCGTAACTTCTATGGTAGAGGAGTGGAGATTTCAGATGTAAAAAGGATTCGTGATGAACTTTTAGATGGCCAAATAAGGTATACTACTTCAGCTTCAGAGAAGTTGAGTATGCAGTATGAGTGGCTATCAAGAGCTGAAGGAATTTATAATGAGCCTTCGGATACGGGTGTGGCAGCTAAACTTGCAGATTTCTGGGATGCTTTTCAACAACTTGCAACTGAACCTGAAAGTTATGCTGCAAGAACTAATATTCTAAATAAAACAGATCAGCTCACTTTTATGATTAATGATGTTTACGATAAGTTTACAAGGTTTAGGGAAGATGTAGATTCATCTCTAAATCAAATTGTAAACCAAGTAAATGTACTAGGGGGTGAAGTTGCTAATTTAAATGATGAGATTTTCAATATTGAAACAGGCTTGCAATCCGAAGCAAATGACTTAAGAGATAGAAGAGATAAAGCTCTCAATGAGTTATCAGAGCTCATGGGGATTACCTATTCTTCTGCTGATAATGGGATGGTCAATGTATTTGTAGGGAGTAACCCACTTGTTTGGGAGAATGGAGTCCAGAACTTAGAGGTAAGGCGCGATATCTTAGATGCCTCTAAAGCTGAAATTGTTTGGGAAACTGGTGATAGAAATGTTGATGTCTCCTCAGGGAAAGTATCAGGGCTACTAAAGGTTCGAGATGAACTAGTGCCTACATACTTAGCTGACCTTAACGATTTCTCTTCTACTCTTATCCAGGAAGTAAATAAGATCTATTCTAAAGGGGTTTCACTCAATCCTCTTACATCTATAGATAGTGCATTAAGTCATGAAGCATTTGGAGTTACCGAAACAACAACAGAACTTAATCTAGTTGAGGATGGTGAATATGGATCATTGCACTTCACTTTTTATAATGATGATAAAGAAATAGTCAGGTCTCAAGGGATTATCATAGATAACGATGATTCGTTTGATGATATTTTAGATAAAGTTCGAAATATAGATGGTATAGATGTTGTCGTGTTATCTCAGGTTGAAGGGCCTGACCGCGTTCGTTTGTCAATAAATGAGGGTGAGGTTTCACTAGGAGAAACAGGTTTTTCTATTGCAAAAAATACCGGAGGGTTTGACACAAGTGGGTTTTTAGACCTGTTAGGGTTTAACCAGACTGATAAATTAGAGTCGACAACGGCATCTCCAGCATTAATTAGTCGTGATTTAAATGAATTAAAATCAATTTTAGGTGTAACTAGTGTTGCTGAAGTATTAGATGAAGACTTAGGGATTGCTGGTAGGTTTACAATTAATGGTTTTGAAACTTTAACTGAGTCAGGGACCAATAAGGGGTTTTTAGTCCAACAGTTTGCCATAGAAGTTGAAAGTAGTGATTCCATACAAGATATTATGGACAAAGTAAATAATACTTTAACTGCAGACTATGAGGTTGCCCTTCAGTATAACTCTACAAGCGAAAAATTAGAGCTTATTTCAGATGCAATGACAGATAGTGAGGGTAATATAGTATTATCTACAGATGCATCTGCAGTAGACAATATAAGGCTCTCTTTTTCTAATTCTTATCGATATCCTCAAGATCCTAATGATGAACCTCCTAGAGGTGATAACGGCCTTGGTGATACGGTTGATTTCTTTGCTACTATTCAAATGAATACTCTAATGAAAGGTTCAGATGCTTCTGATATTGGCCTTAGTGAAATGATAGACTCAGCAGACTTAGTAAACTCAGGGTATAGTATTGCTCAGGGTGATAATTCAATGGCTATGGAGCTTGTTAACCTACAGTTTAGGCAGGTAGCTGTTAATGAAACTTTTACTATAGCAGAAAACTTTCAGAATATTGTCTCTACTCTAGCTTCAGATATAAATGATACTGAAAAGCTAGCTGAGAATGAAAGCATACTACTAGATAACTATAAAGCTGAGAAGTCAAGGATCTCAGGTGTTAATTTAGATGAGGAGTTATCTAACATGATTGTCTTCCAAAGGGGATACGAAGCAAATGCAAGAATGATATCTATCCTGTCTAAAATGTTGGAAGATCTTGTAAATATTATTTAATTGAGGGTTATTTACCATAATTAGGAGGGAAACAATATGGGGATAGGCAGAATTGGGAATAACCAATTAACTCAGAAAATATTGTCGCAGCTTAATAGCCAGCTTAAGCAGCAGCAAAGATTATTTGAGCAAATTTCATCAAACAAGAAAATAACGAAAGTTTCCGATGATCCTGTTGCAGCAAATAGAATTATGTCTTTAAGAGAGACTCTTGAAAGAAACTCTCAGTATGAAAGTGTCGCTTCTGGTGCTGATGTTTGGACTAACATAACCAATGCAGCGCTAGATGATGCTATTTCTACTTGGGAGCGAGTTAATGAAATTGCTATTTCAGGAGCTGATGGCTCAAAAAATGCAGTTGATCGCGTAGGAATGGCAGAAGAATTAGAACAACTCTTACAGCACTTAATTCAGATAGGGAATACTACTTTAGGCGGCAAGTCTATATTTTCTGGAGCGCAGACAGATGTATCAGCTTTTAGATTTGAGACAGACGCAAATACCGGGCGAGTAACAGGAGTGTTTTTCCAGGGTGATAGTCATACTAGAACAGTAAAGACAAAAGATAGTGGTCATATTGAGTTCAGTATTGCAGGATCTAATGCAGGGAACATTGATTCCAAAGGTACTTTTATTGATAGCAATAGTGATATTAATGCTTTCAGTACTATGATGGATTTAAGAGATAAGCTTTTAAATAATAATATTTCAGGTATTACAGGGAATGGAGGTTTATTAGAAGATATTAGCCAGGTTTCTCAGAGTTTTAACTCTGCCCAGGTGCGCTTAGGTGGAGCCCAAGAAATTATTGATCTGGATAAAAATCGCCTATTAAACGAAAATGCAGAGCTAGAGCAGTATCTGTCTAAAGAAGAAGATGCTGATGTTGCCCAGTTAATTATGGAACTTAATAATGTTCAAAATGTTTATGAGGCAGCTTTAGCTTCAGGTGGAAGAATTATGCAGTTAACACTGCTCCGCTATATATAGTATAGGTAGTTGAACAGGAAGCTATAAAGGAAGTGCTTCAGAAAAAAGTATAATTAAACTATGATCAGTTTTAAACGATCTTTTTGTCCAAGGAGGGAATAAAAGACGAGTTAATATAAAAGAAGGTGAGTCGTGGCAGATTCTATAAAAGATCAAGCAGATAAAAAGACAACTATTAAAAAAGATAAAATCGTTCACTTTCCTGAAGGTTTACCAGCCTTTGAGGAAGTTAAAGACTTTGTCTTAATTAATAATAAAGAAGAGGCTCCCTTCTTGTGGCTACAGGCGGTCACTATGCCAGAATTAGCTTTTGTAGCTATCGACCCTTTTCTTATCTGCCCTGATTACCGTCCTGAAATCTCAGAGGCGGACCTCAAGCAACTAAAAGTTAGTAAAAAAGAAGACGTGCTTATCCTTAGTATAGTAAATATGAAAGATAAGACTAGTAAGAGCGTAACCACTAACTTAGTTGGAGTTATCTTGATTAACTGGAAAGAGAAGATCGGTAAGCAGGTCATCATCAAGAATCATCAAAACTATAGCATCAAGTTTGCAATTAGCTAGTAAATAGTTATTTGCATCTATTTCTCATATTTTCATCCATATATCCAAACCTACTTCTCTTTTTAGGTTTATTTATTCTATTTGTAATCAAAGGTTTACATATTTTTCTTAAAAAAACTTAAGTTAGCCATCGAGCTTTCCGATAACTCTTTTGTAATTGAAACAAGGATAGCGATAGTGAGAGCAGTAAATGCTTTACTAAAGCTCCTAGAACGCATTCTTAGGATAAGGGTGCATTATTATTAATTTGACATGGATGGAGGATGGTCATGTCTTTTTTTGGGGTAGATTCTATACATACAGTTTTAAATAGGGTTCAAAGGAACACTGGAAGAGTTATGCGGCACTTATCTTCAGGTAAAAAGACAGGTTTTGGTGATCGGTCTGCTGAAATGGGTATTGCGGCTTCTTTAAAAGCTAAAATTTCCAGCTTAGGTGCTGCTAGAGAAAATATAAGAAATGCTCGTGCTCTTTATGCAACTCTAGAAGATCAAGCTAAACAAGTAACAGATATTCTAAGTAGAATGTCTGAACTAGTAATATCTGCTGCGGATTCAAGTAAAAACCAGCAAGATAGAGTAAATATTCAACAAGAGTTTGGTGCTCTTAAAGATGAAATTATCAGGGTTTCAGATGGTGTTAACTATAATGGTCTACAAAGAACCACAGCTGATGCTGTAGCTATTTGGGATAATACAGATAACCGTATTCACCTATCAGATACAACTGGCGGTGTGGACACAATTCTACAGTCTAGAAACCAAGATTTAGTTATGTCGCACTCTGCAAGAGCTTCTAATGGGCTGCTATATGCTTTTGAAGCTTCAGCAAATGGGAAAATAGGTGATTTTGTTCTTACTCAAGATGGTAAGAGTTTAATCTATGTTGCTCAGCAAACTATTGCGGCACAATCAACTTTTGCAGGTCGCTCAATCATGAAGTTAGACCTTGCTACTAATACAATGACTCAAGTTAACTTAGACGCAGGTGGAGGAACAGCTGAGACAGATCAGACTAGATTGACACTAGATGGCGAAGGAAGAATTTGGGTAGGTAACCCTCAGGGTGGCGATGGTTCTGAATTTAGAATTGATCGTTTAAATCTTGATACTTTTGAGTTAGTAAATGAAACTAATAACGCTACAACAGCATCTGGCTTTAATACATTCCAAGTTTATAAAGAGAGATTGTATTATATGGAAGCTGTTAACGTGAGTGGTTTCCAGTATGTCTCACAAAGTATTGAAGACTTACAAGATAAGCAGATTCTTCTGACTCACAGTGAGCTAGATACTGTTATGGGAATGGATAGAGGTGATACCTATACCATCTCAAAAGACGGTCAGTTCATTGCGTTTGAAGATGAAACAGCAGCTACTACTGGAGTTGACCAAGAGTTAGTTGTAGTAAATGCTAAAGCAAGAACTTTCAAAAAGCTAGATGTTGGTGAAATTGGTGATAAGACTAATATCGTAGGTCTAGGCTTTGATAACAACAACTATCTGTACTGGACAGATACAGGATCTGATACTGCAAGAAATGCTCTTTTAAGATTAAGAGTAAAGACTGAAAATGTAAACGGTATCAGTGAGGTAAAACTAGGTGGTGTAGAAACAGTTCAAAATAATAAAGCAGGTGAAGTAGGTGCAGCTAATGAAACTGTAGCTTCTGCTAATGGACTTGGATTTAATATCATCAGTCGTCCAGATCAGAACCATGTGTACAGAATTGGAGCTCATTCGTCGGATGTTATCGAGCTACAAGGTTTAAGTGTAAACTTAGTACAACTTGGCATCAGTAGTATAGAAATTGGTGAAATTAACCAGGCGATTAAAGCGCACACAGCTATTAGAGAGGGTATTGATAATGTCTCTAAACAGCTTGCTAGGTTAGGTGCTAATGCTTCTAGACTAAACTTTGCTGAAGTACAAAACATGGTGTACAAAGATAACTTAGAAGCTGCTAGATCTGTTCTTGAGGATACAGATCTTGCAAGATCGGCAACTGATTTAACTCAGTTCCAGATTCTAGAGCAAACTGGAGTAGCTGTACTGGCTCAAGCTAATGTACAGGGTCAGTCAATTTTAAGATTGCTTCAGTAAGTAAATAATTTAACAAAAGAAATA
>JAACFD010000087.1 GCA_009937555.1 Chlamydiales bacterium
TATAACTTGTCTCTCTCTATTTTGTTAAAGGCTATTTTTTGACAGCGTGATAGGACCGTATCTAAAAGCTTTGATTTATAGCTAGTAGTTAAAATAAAGATACTATCTTTTGCAGGTTCTTCAAAAGTCTTTAACAAGGCATTTGAAGAGGCTGGTAACATTCGGTCTGCATCTTCAATGATAAATACTCTTTTAGATGCTTCAAAAGGATTTAAAAAAGCCTCTTCCTTGAGTTTACGCATTTCATCAGCTGGGTGCAGTGCTAGCTTTCCCTTAGGAGAATATACTGAAATATCGGGATGTAAGTGGCCTGTTAATTTTTTATAGGTGCTTACAGACTTGCTATCTTGGTAGATGATTTGGCTAGCAAAGTAATAAGCAAACTCTTTTTTACCTATTCCTTTAGGGCCATAAAGTAAATAACATGAGGCTAATGATTTTGAACTAGCTAGTGTCTCTAGAAGTTCAACAAGTTTATCATTGCCGACTAAGGTTTCTTTTAATTCTTTTAGACCCATTGGACTTGAATACTCTTCTCAATAGCTTTTTTAGCTTGCTCAAATACACTAGCTTCATCCTGTGTAGCATCAATAGTAACTACTCTAGCTGGATGCTTTTTAGCTATTGCCTGGTAAGCTGAGTGCACTTTTTGATGAAAGCTTAGAGCTTCTTTTTCCATTCGGTCTTGCTTGTGATTGTCGGTGATTTTTTTGGACCTTAAAAGACCTTGTCTAGGGTCTATATCTAGATATAGAGTTAATACAGGAGCATAAGACTGGAATAAATGCTCAGCTAGTGCTTCAACAAAGTCCATTCCTAAACCTCTTGCAAAGCCTTGGTAAGCCACGCTAGAGTCATTAAAACGGTCACAAAGCACCCAAGTACCCTCTTCAATAGCTGGCTGAATTATTTGCTCTAGATGCTGCACCCGTGAAGCTAAATAGAGTAAAAGCTCTGCTTTTGCTCCTATAAGGGAGTCTGGATCATCATCAAGAAGTATATTACGAATTTTTTCTGAAAGCCGGCAACCTCCAGGTTCTCTGGAAGCTACCGCTTTAATACCTCTACTTTCTAGCCAAGGTAAGAGCTTATTTAGAAGGGTCGTTTTTCCCGAGCCTTCTCCACCTTCTAGGGTAATGAATGCACCTTTCAAAACAAACCTCTCTATTTAATTACTCTGCATCTTCGCTTTTAGCAGACTCCTCATTATTTGCCGAGCTTTCTTCAGGATTAGCTGCTGCATTTTCCTGCTCTGCTACTGTTGCTTCATCACTTTCTTCGCCTTCTACAGCTTCTAGCTTTTGAACAACAGCCAAGGTAGCATTATTGCTAAATTGGGCTAATCTTACACCTTGAGTGGCTCGCCCCATAACTCTTAAGTCTGCCATACTAATTCTAATAGTTTGCCCTTGTGTAGACATCATAAGTAGTGAGTCTTCATCACATACTTTTAGAGCTGCAGCAACGACACCATTTCTCTCAGAAGTAATGATAGAGCGAACTCCAACCCCACCACGCTTAGTGAGTCTAAAGTCATGAACTAGCGAGCGCTTACCATAACCATTCTCACAGATAACCACTACGCTTTCTGAATCATTATCACCTGAGACAACTTCACAACCAACTAGGTGATCACCAGCGCTATCTTTTAGCTTAGCCCCTCTAACTCCTCTAGCAAGTCTTCCCATAGAACGAACTTGAGACTCGTCAAAGCGTACAGCCATACCTTCTCTTGAGAAAAGCATGATTTGCTGGTCTTGTTGGACTAATCTAGCTGCTATTACTTCATCGTTATCATCCAGGTTAATAGCATAGATGCCTTTTCTTCTTAGGTGTCTAAAAGCACTTAACTCTGTCTTTTTAATGACACCATTTTTTGTAGCTAGTAAGATGTAAGAACCTTCAGTCTCTTCTTCATCAAAAGAGCTTACAGTTAGTGTTGTAGAAATCTTTTCATCTGCACGTAGATCTTCTAAGAGGTTAATTAGAGGCTTTCCTTTAGAACGTCTTGAAGCCTCAGGAATTTGCCATACTTTTAGCCAGTAGCAACGACCTGAATTTGTAAAGATCATAAAGTAGTCATGATTTGAAGCAGCATAAATGCCCTTAGGTAGGTCATCATCTTTCTTCATATCCATTCCTGCTACACCTTTACCACCTCTGCGCTGCTCTCTAAAAGTATCAATCGGCATACGTTTGATATAGTCATCGCTAGACAGAGTAATGATCACACGATCATTTGCAATAAGGTCTTCCATATTGAAATCACCCTCATCAGCTGCAATAATCTGAGACCTTCTTTTCTCACCGTGTACTCTTAGAAGAGCATCTAAGTCTTCTTTAATGATCGCTCTAACTAAAGACTCGTCCGCTAAAATTGCTTTGTACTCTTCAATTTTCTTTAAAAGCTCATTATACTCATCTTGGATTTTGTCTTTTTCCATACCTGTTAGTTGGTATAGTCTAAGATCTAAAACCGCATTTACCTGACGATCAGTAAAACTAAAACGAGCCATTAACTGAGTCTTTGCTTCTGGGCGGTCACTAGAGCTTCTAATGATTTTAACCACTTCATCAAGATTATCAATAGCATGTAAGTAACCTTGTAGAATGTGCGCTCTAGCCTCTGCTTTATTTAGCTCATAGCGAGTTCTTCTTCTGATAACTTCAATTCGGTGATCTACCCAGGCCAGTACCATCTGCTTGATATTCATGGTCTTTGGCAGACCTTTATCTAGAGCTAACATGTTACAACCGAATGTAACACGCATGTCAGTGTATTTATAAAGCTGCTTTAACACAACTTCATCACTTTCACCTTTTTTCAAGTCAATAGAGATGCGCATACCGCTTTTATCAGATTCATCTCTTAGGTCTGATATCCCTTGAATAGCTTTGTTGTTAACTAGCTCAGCAATCTTTTCTATCAGTCTTGACTTGTTAACATTGTAGGGGAGCTCGTCAATGATAAGACGCTGTCTACCCGAGCTAGCATCCATTTCTTCAGTATGAACAAGAGCTTTGATGATAACTTTGCCTCTACCTGTAAAATAAGCATCACGGATACCTTTTATACCTGAGATGATTCCACCAGTTGGGAAGTCAGGACCAGGCATAATTTGCATGATCTCATCAATTGTCATATTCTTATTGTCTAAAAGTGCTTTAGTCACTTCACATAATTCAGCTAGGTTATGTGGAGGAATATTAGTGGCCATTCCAACAGCAATACCTGATGAACCATTACACAAAAGGTTAGGAAACTTAGATGGGAAAACAACAGGTTCTTTTTTAGTTTCATCGTAGTTAGGAACTAGATCAACAGTTTCTTTTTCTAAATCTTCCATTAGGTTAAGGGAAGCTTGCGTCAAGCGAGCTTCAGTATACCTCATCGCTGCAGGAGGGTCTCCATCTACAGAACCAAAGTTACCCTGACCGTCTACTAGACAGTAGCGCATACACCAGTCTTGTGCCATCCTAGCTAGAGTAGGATAGATAACTCCTTCACCGTGAGGGTGAAAGTCACCTGATGTGTCACCACAAATCTTAGCACATTTACGATGTTTACTTTTAGGCCCTAAACTCAACTGTTTCATGGCATATAAAATACGTCGTTGCGATGGTTTCAAACCATCTCTAACGTCAGGCAGAGCCCTGGAGATAATAACAGACATCGAGTATCGAAGATAACTCTCTTTCATCTCATCTTCGACATTACGTGGTGTGATCATTTCTTGCGATTCAGTCATTCTAGTGACTCTCCTTTAATTTATACGTCTAAATTTTTAACAGACAGAGCGTGGTGCTCAATAAACGAACGCCTTGGTGCTACTTCTTCACCCATCAACATAGTAAACATTTGATCGGCTGCTACCATGTCGGGAATAGTTACCTGAATAAGTGTACGCTTCTCAGGGTCCATAGTCGTTTCCCAAAGTTGGTCAGCGTTCATCTCACCTAGACCTTTATAACGTTGGATTTCAATACCTTTTCTTCCGTTTTCTTTAATATAGTCACTTAGCTCTAGCAACGTATAAAGTGGAATAGCAGGCTTGTCTTCTTCTAGTACCTCAAAAAGTTTTTGCCCCGAAGGAACTAGGTAACTTTCTAGTTTAAATCCTACTTTAGCAAGATCCTCTATCAGTTTGGCACAAAGATCTTTTGTGAAGAGTTCAACGAAAGCTAAGCTCTTAGGTATAAATGCTTCTAGTTCTTTCGCCTTATCTTCTTCAGCAACTTCTTCACCAAGTTTCTCAATAAGTTTTTGTCTTTGCTGCTCTTCATCTGAGGCTATTAATTCTTTAATTTCTTCAGTGTTATAGGCAAAGCGATTTTCAGTTTCACTATCTACAATATACTGTGGATAGTTACCTTCACTATCTTTACTATCTAAAAACTCTCTAAATGGTACGCCCTTACGCTCAATATTATTCTTAAAGTTCTCTAGTTGACTTACAGCAGATAATAGCTCTTGTAACTCAGCTTGAGGAATAGCTTCCTTTTGCCCTTCTTTGTGAATATTGATGTCGCTTACTCCAAGCTCTACTAGATACTGATCCATCTCTTTTTCAGAATGAATGTAGCGACTATTTTTCTTTCTGCTAACCTTATATAAAGGAGGTTGAGCAATATAGATATGATTACTCTCAACCAATTGAGGCAAATGCCTATAGAAGAAGGTTAATAGTAGGGTACGAATATGTGAACCATCAACATCAGCATCCGTCATGATGATTACTTTATGGTAGCGCAGTTTCTCTAAACTAAAGTTGTCAGCTCCTATACCACAGCCAAGAGCTGCAATCATAGTACCTACTTCTTGGTTTTGAAGCACTCGCTCTAAACGAGCCTTTTCAACGTTAAGGATTTTACCACGTATGGGTAAAATCGCTTGAAATTTACGATCTCTACCCATTTTTGCTGAGCCACCTGCAGAGTCTCCCTCAACAATGTAGAGTTCACAAAACTCAGGATTTCTTTCCTGACAATCTGTTAATTTACCAGGCAGTCTAGAGTTATCCAAAGCTGTTTTTCTAAGTGTAAGCTCTCTAGCTTTTTTTGCGGCTTCTCTGGCCTGGGCTGCTAGGATAGCTTTTTCTGCTACCATTTTAGCTAAAGATGGATTTTCATTTAGAAAGGTGCTTAACTCTTCGCCAACAATTTGCTGAACAATGGAACTTACGTCACTATTCCCAAGCTTTTGTTTTGTTTGCCCTTCAAACTGAGGATTCATAACTTTAGTAGAGATAACAACAGTTAAGCCTTCTCTCATATCCTCACCTGATAAAGAAATTTTATCATTCTTAAGGATATTGTTATTCTTAATATAAGCATTTAGAACCCTAGTTAGAGCTGTAGAAAAACCAGTTAGGTGAGTTCCTCCATGCTTAGTAGGGATATTGTTTACAAAAGTATAGATAAGTTCTTGGTAAGTGCTGTTCCACTGTAGTCCGATTTCAACCTCAACTGGACCGTCATCGCCTTCTTTAGTTCCTTGTATGTAAACAGGAGGATCAAATAGAGGTTCTTTATTAGCATTTAAGTGCGCAACAAACGAACGAATTCCCCCTTCATAGAAAAAGGTTACTTCTGCTTTCTCGCCTGTCTCCCTTTCATCTTTAAAGTGAATACTAATACCCTTATTTAAGAAGGCTAGCTCTCTAAATCTTTTAGCTAAAACATCATGTTCGAATTCAGTTACACTGAAAATTTCACTGTCAGGAATAAAGAATATAGAAGTTCCTTGAGTAGGATCCTCTTCGGAAGGTTCTTCAATTGTAAGACTTGTCTGTGGAGCTCCTCTATGAAACTCAAGTTCGTGCCTCTTTCCTCCTTTAAAGACCTTTACCTTAAGTTTTTCAGAAAGTGCATTCACACATGATACCCCTACTCCATGAAGTCCTCCTGAAACTTTATAAGCTCCTTTGTCAAACTTTCCTCCAGCATGTAAAACAGTCATCACAACCTCTAAGGCTGAAACATCTCTTCCCTGCTTTTCAGACTCTTTCTCATGTTTCCCAACAGGAATTCCACGTCCGTTATCAGTAATGGTTACATGGTTATCTTCTGAAATAGTGATACTGATAGAATCACAATGCCCTGCCATAGCTTCATCGATACAGTTGTCAATTACCTCATAAACCAGGTGGTGAAGACCTCCTGATGCAGTATCGCCAATATACATTCCCGGTCTTTCTCTAACTGCTTGTAGTCCTTCTAAAACAGTTATAGAGCTTGCATCGTATGTCTTATCTTGCTTGTTCATGGTTGCTAGACCGCCTTCTTTTTGAGAGTAACTTTCCTCTGTCATGAAAACACCTTGGTATTTAGAACTTTTTCAGTAAAGCTAATGTCTTACTAATAAACTCAACCTATCCGAAACTTAATGTCATTTAGGGTTATCTTTGGAAATCTTTGTTTAATTTTTCGTAAAATAGCGCCTTTTTCAGACTGACTTAATAAGCTATGAAGGGTACTGTTACTAACTTTAACATAAAGCACTCCTTCATAAAGCGAATCAACTCTTGTCATTTTAGCTATTCTGGGACCGACAAGATCAGGCCATGCAGCTAAAAGCAAGTCTTTCCTCTCATGAAAGTTTTTACCTAGATCAGATAAAAAACGAGGAATCATGTCCCCTATATTGACCGAGGTTAAACCTGTACTTTTTTTCTTGTAAAAGTACTTTGGAGGCCTATTTTGCATTCGCTAATTTCCTTTTAAATATAAGGTTTAAGTATATGTTATAAGAGCCAAAACATCAAGCTTTTCTTCAAAAAAAAAAGCGACTTTACCCCCCTCTATTTAAAGCCTTCTATTCAGCCTTAGAACAGGCTTTGAATCCATTTTTTTATTAGAAACAAATCACCTAATTATAAGTGAAATCCACCCTACTCAATACTTTTTTTTCACCAAAAGCTTTTTGAAAATTACATTTTATCCTAAAATGGAGGCTTGCAAGCCTAGTTGATGCTTGATAAACCGTATTTTTACCAGAGGTCACACATTGAACATAATTTCAAATACTACTAAGAGAAACAAGATTAACCTCGAAGATTACGATTTTGAAAAAGATATCACTAACCGCCTGCTAATGTCATCCTTTACACACACTGATGTAGAAGTTCTTGAAGAAATCCTAAACTCTTCTATTAGAGTAAGTATTCACAATATTGCTGATAATTTATCAACAAGTCCTGAAGCCATCAAGCCATCAATAGAAAAGCTGCAAAAAATCAATCTTTTTAAGCTAGAAGATGAGATCTTAATTGTAGACAAAGAGATGCGTAAATACTACGAGTTTCAAATCATGAAATTTGATGATGACTTCCGCCCTTCTATGGAGTTCCTACAAAATCTCCTAAAAAAAGTACCTATACACACATTGCCTGCATGGTACTTACTACCTAGAAGTTCTGATAATATTTTTGATGCAATCATAGAGAAATTCCTTATTACCCCTCAGGTCTATAAGCGCTACCTTAGCGAAGTGAATTTCCCTGAAGAACCTTTGAACAAAATAATGGAAGAAGTCTTTAGTTCTAAAGATCTTAAAGTTCGTTCTAAGGTATTAAGAGAAAAGTATGATTTAAGTAGAGAAGAATTTGAACGCCTAATGCTCATCTTAGAATTTAGTTTTGTCTGCTGCTTAAGCTATACTAGACATGGCGATGACTGGAAAGAGGTGGTTACTCCTTTTTATGAATGGGGTAAGTACGTTCAGACCAATAGAGAGAATGCCCCTAGATTTATTGAAGACCCAGAAAAGATTGATAAATTCCAACCCGACAATTTCTCATTTGTAAGGGACATGGGACGAATTCTAGCTGCTTGCAGCCCTAAAAAACCCTTAGCCCTTCTGCCTTTCCAAGATACTTACTCCCTTAGCATGGAGCAAGTCAAAAAAATGAAGCTAGAAACTTTTTGGAGAGATGAAGAAGAAACTCTGGCCTATACTTCTA